>NZ_CP150886.1:2421132-2723773 GCF_038050375.1 Okeanomitos corallinicola TIOX110
CCCAATCTAAGGATAAACCCAGACGTTTTAATTGCTGTTTCATCTGGTCTATATTTTTATATGTCCATTGGGCAGGAGGTACACCCCGATCAATGGCGGCGTTTTCTGCGGGTAATCCAAAGGCATCCCAACCCATTGGATGTAATACTCTATACCCTTGCATTTTTTTAAAGCGGGCGATTACGTCTGTAATGGTGTAGTTGCGGACGTGACCCATGTGCAAGCTACCGGATGGGTAGGGAAACATGGAAAGCGCGTAGAATTTAGGTTTGTTTTTGTCTTGAGGTGTTTTATCTAAGCCTAATTCTAACCATGTTTGTTGCCATTTCTCTTCGATTGCGGCTGGGTTGTATGATGTTCTTTGGGTGGACTCCACAACTAAAAACTCCTAATGTTTTGCCTAGTTTCGCTATTGTGGCATAATCTAGAGTATGCTGAGGTCATTTAGTTTGGCGATCGCCCCCATATCATCAAAACTCAAAACCTTACTTAGTCTATTGAACGCAGATAAACGCAGATAAACGCAGATAAATACATGAACTTTATTAATTAATTGTAGTTGCCTATGACAATTTTTAATAAGCTACCAGATTTGTTTTATTTAGGCTTTTATCATCCCCAATATAATTACTATGAAGACTGTTATGAAGACAATGAACATTTTAATGAATACAGTCATACCATCTTGGAACTGAAAAATAGAAAACATTATGCAATTAATTTTTTTCTTCAAAAATTTAAACTTTTTTTAAATAATGAAAAGATTGCTATTGCTACTGTTCCACCTCATACATCTGCTGATCCATCTTCAGGTATTCGTGACTTAGCCAAACAATTAATCAAGTTATATCCTAGCTTTTCTGATGCTGTTTTCTGTCTTGAACGTTTTAAAGACTCACATCGTAATCGAACTATAGATAATCATTTAAGCACAATTAAGGTAAATAAATCATCAGCTATAAAAGATAAAAAAGTTATATTGCTAGATGATGTATTAACAACAGGAAGTTCAATTGAAGCTTGTAAAAAGTTGTTACTTGACGCAGGAGCAAAAGAAGTTAAAGTAATTGTCTTAGGAAAAACCATGAGAGATGTTGAAGATACTCATGATTTTATTGAGCAAAAAATAGATGAATATTTACAAGATTCTTTAGAAGAGGTTTATTTTGAATATCGTTATTTAATGAAAGATGATGAAACAATACAAGATGTATTAAAAGAAGAAGCAATTAATGAACATCTAGAAGTAGATGAATGGGCTAATGAGCAGTATAGCTATTTAGATACACAAGAAGAGTATGATTATATAGAAGAGGAAGTTCACAAAAGACATGAAATAATTGATGAAATATATCATGCAAAACTCTGGGAACTGAGGAAACAAAAACAGAATGAAGAGTCAAATTTTGAGCATGATAGAGTTATGGTATATGAGTATTGTCAATATATTCAAGAAGAAACTCATCAAGTCTTAGATGGATGTACTTGTTTCAGTGTTTGTAATCCTTTTATTTTTTATTTTAGAGATTGGTAATAATCCTAAATTTACGAATGTATTAATCCGGCTTTGTGTAAAAATATAATATTGAATAACTACCGAACCCTGATTCCTCTGTGTTCTCTGTGCCTCTGTGGTTCATTTATTCCATAAATAATGCGTAATTTATAAAATTGTCATTACAATACAGCAATTATTTGTATAATAAAGCATAGTGACCTTTATCAATCCCTCATATACCTGTACTTGTAAATAATTTGATAACTGAAACTGTTACCTGTCATCTACTTGAGTTTCCCATAAGCATAACGGCTAAAACTGCCCTCATTCAAATTATTCCACGCATACATCCGCGTCAAAAGTATTTATAAATTTCATAAACTGCTTTAAAATCAGCGTCTTTAGCTACAAAGTCATCTTTATTAGTTATTATTATCTTGTCAATTTCTGAACATTTCATATTAGTATAAATATATCAAGTAATTTCTAACTAAATTTAACAGCTATGTTAGAAACTGTTTTGGCTGAACCTAACGTGAAAATGCCTCCCACCCAGGCAGAACTTCCTTGTGATGATGGTATCCCGATGGAGACACAAAGACATAAATTACAAATGGATATTTTAATTGATACCATTCAGCCTTGGTTAGATCAAAGGAATGATGGATATGTGGGAGGCAATATGTTTGTCTACTACAGTTTAGCCCAATTAAAAAATCAAGATTTTCGTGGGCCAGATTTCTTTGCTGTTTTGGATGTGCCAAAAACGGAACGTTTATCTTGGGTGGTTTGGGAAGAAGGAAAACCGCCTGATGTAGTCATTGAATTACTTTCAGAAAGTACAGCTAATAATGATAAAAATGCCAAAAAATTGATTTATCAAAATCAAATGCGGGTGTCTGAATATTTTTGGTATGATCCTTTTAACCCGGATGATTTTGCAGGTTTTGATCTGAATAGTGGTGTATATCAACCAATTCCTATTAATGAAAAAAATCAATTGGTGAGTAAAGTTTTAAATTTAGCTTTGGTGCGTTGGCAGGGTATTTATAGAGGGGTTGATACGACTTGGTTACGCTGGGCTACTTTGGATGGTGAGTTATTTCCTACAGCCCAAGAAAATGCACTAATGGCACAACAAAAATTAGAAGAGGAACAACAAAGATTAGAACAGGAAAAACAGCGTGCAGAACAAGAGAAACAGCGTGCAGAACAAGAGAAACAGCGTGCAGAACAAGAGAAACAGCGTGCAGAACAAGAGAAACAACGTGCAGAACAAGCTGAATTGCAATTAAGACAAGTTGCTATTAATTTGTTACAGAATGGAATGTCTGTAGAACAAGTAGCACAGTTAACAAATTTGGATATTTTGCAAGTGGAAAGATTGATTAATTAGGGGATGCTGAATAAGTCTAAAACTGAATTTAAAAATGTGATTAACGTTTTCGTATACGGTACTTTAAAACCCGGTGAATCAAATTATTACCTGTGTGAAAATTATGTGATAGCAGCAAAACAAGCTGTAGCAAGAGGTAAACTATTTCATCTCCCAGAGGGTTATCCCGCCATGACACCGGGAGATGATCAGGTACATGGTTACTTACTGTCTTTTCCCGACTCCCAAGTTTTACGAATCCTAGACGAATTAGAAGATTATCACCCTAACAAATCAGGATCTGAAAATCTTTATCAACGGGAATATATAGAAATTTTTCAGCCAACCGGAGAATTTTTAGGTTGGGCTTGGGTGTACTTAATGACACCAGAAAAAGTTGATCAATTAAGTGGAATTCCTCAACTTAACGGCTGTTGGACTGGTGACAGCTAATCTCTCACCTAGTTGACATCTAAACCTGTACCTTGTTCTATAGTTGACGATTGATTAATTTCCTTTTCTGGTGCAGCTACAGCAGTTTTAGGAATTTCAATCACTGGGTTGTTTAAGGCTACCATCAGCGGTGAAACAGGGGATGCTGATTCTGTGTTTACTACTGTTGGTTGAATTGTCTGTTGTGCTAATTGTAATCTGGATGTGTTACCAGGAATAAAACCCGATACTGTACTAACCACACAAGCCGCTACAGCAGCACCACCAATCATCCAACCTATGCGAGTGCGGCGTTGTACCCGCTTCCAAACTTCTTGGAATGTAGCTTCTGGAGTCTGCTCAGATGCTGGCATCGGCATAGTTTTGACACATTGCCTCAGTTTTAACAGTCTTGCATATAGACACTTAACTGATTCATCAGTGTCTAGCCATTCTTCTACTTGTCTTCGTTCGGCAGCAGTTACCTCGCCATCAAGATAAGCACTGAGTAGTTCAAAGCGGTCAACTTCATTATGTTGTACGGAATTATGCTTCTCCATATCCTTTCTACCCGTTGATTCATTGGTATTTATGGCTCGCATCACCTTAGTGTGATCAACTATTTCCTTTGATACATAATCAGGGAGTTGCGAGCAGTTGTGGTCATCAAACTGAGAATCAGTATTCATTTTAACGTTTTTACCAATTCATACACGGGTAAACACTGCGGATAAATTTGAGAATTTAAGCAACCTTACTGGTAAATAGCAGGAAAATCTATTTTTTACCACGATTATGACTAACTATGTTTTAAATTTACCATTGAATTGAGGAATATCATCTTCAATTAGACTTACGCATCTAGATAGGTTTGTAACTGAGATTGCAATCTAGTTCTAGCCCTAGCTATTCTCGACTTTACAGTTCCTAGAGAAACGCCAGTCATTTCAGCAATTTCTTCATAGGGTAGTCCTTCAATTTCTCGGAGGACGATTGTAGTACGGAATACCTCTGGCAAATCCGCGATCGCTTCTCGCAGTTGTTCGTAAAATTCTCTAGTGCTGAGTTCTTCCTCTGGGCCTGGTGTATCACCAGCAATTTCCCAATCCATCTCGCCGTCATCTACCGTGCGGGGGGCATCTAGAGAAAGCGGTGCAGCTACACGTTTACGTTTACGTAATTCATCGTAAAACAAGTTAGTAGCAATGCGACTCAACCAACCCCGGAATTTAGCCGGATCTTGTAGGCGATTAATGTTCCGATAAACGCGAATCCATACTTCTTGAGCTAAGTCAGCCCTGTCAGACCAGTCAGGAGCTAGATGGTATAAAACCCTATCAACCTGACTCTGATAACGCCGTAAGAGTTCAGCAAAGGCAGCTTTATCTGGGCGCAATTCTACTTGACAGCGCGAAATAAGATCGTGATTTGAGAGTTTGTCAACTTGCACCGATGCTTGTGAATAATTGGCATCAACAGTTGACCAGGATACAGTAAGCGATTGACTCATAGATCGAATTGGCTTTAAATCATCCCCTACTATTAGACCTGATTATTTCTCAAATGTTCCCAAGTTAAGTGACGGATTAATGATCGGAACACGGAAATATATAACAGTAACAACTGATTAGGGTGTGAGATATAGTGTTTACAGCAAAACATGATGATAAAAATGTATTCAGGTAAAAAACTGACTCCTCACCCTTGACAAAAATTACCTACTCTGAAGAAAAATTGACATACAAGCAGAAATTTACTATATCTTTAATCGTCTAATTGTGAAGCTATGTCAGAGTAATAGGATAACTGATAATTATTGATAAATTTTTTGCTAATTGGCTGCTCTGGCCAGTCCATAATCTTAAATGAGCCAGATATGTCAGGGATAAAAAAATAAACAATAGCAATGGCAAGAAATGAATCTGTAGCGCGAATGGTGATGTTCCTCTGTTTTGGTACAGCCATTTTGTCTCTGGCTGTCCATTGGCACACCATGAAAACCACAGCGCAAAATCCAACTGTATCCGCAACTGATGGGCAAAATTACCAGAATCATAGAACTTCTGGTAAAAGTCGCTCTCAAGATGTTATGGTCAGTGAAAATCCTGAAAATACACCAAGTCAGACAAAACTGCGAGTATCCAGTCCAGTCAATCATCAAAAAACAAACAACAAACCTAGAGGTTTTTTCTTTTCTGATGTGGCTGAAGCTAAATCAGTTCAGGGTTTAGATACTATAAAAACAAGGTTAATAGTGGATTTAAGCGATCGCCAGGTTTATGTTTATCGCTATGATGAGGTGATTGCCAGTTATCCTATCGCTATCGGTAAAAAAGGCTGGGAAACTCCTACTGGTAATTTTCAAGTCATCCACAAAGAACATCATCCAATTTGGAAGCACCCAATTACTGGCCAAATCTTTGAACCTGGCACGGACAGTCCATTGGGTGATAGGTGGATCGGTTTTTGGTCAGATGGCAAAAATGAAATAGGCTTTCATGGTACGCCTAATACTGACTTAATAGGAGCAGCTGTTTCTCATGGTTGTCTGAGAATGCGTAATGCTGATGTACGAATGTTATATGAGCAAGTCAAATTAGATACACCAGTATTAGTGCGTGATTAAAATTAGGAGTCAGCAGTTCTAAGAGTTAGACAGCAAAAGAAGATCAATAACCCAATGACCAATGACTAAGATGGTGGTGTCTGCTCAAAATTAGGTGCATAAACTTTTAGCAAACTGCTGACTTGACTGAGAACTTCGGTTTTACCTAAAATCTGACGCTCTGGGAAGAACTCTGGCTGATCCAAGTAACGATCCACTGCCTCCCTGACCTGCTGGGAAATTAAATCCTGAAGTTCAGTTTTCGCTCGCTGACGTTGGTAATTTGCACCTTCTTCTGTGGTGGCATAAAGAGGTGGAAGACGATTTAGAGCATAAGCAGTGATATCTCCCACGTCTAAAGATTTGTCACTGCTGGCTTCAATTTCTGCTACCTTAGCGATTACGTCAGTGAGTACCAATTCTTCCATGACGTTGATAAACTGTTTACGAGGTACTGCTACTACCTCACCAGTTAGCAATGAACCCATCAATCTATCAAGCGCTACATACTCTTCAATTGACAGGTCGGAAACGTTATCACATATTCTCCCAACTTCTGCTTCCATTGCTGGTGTCAGATAGCCATCCTGAAGAGCTTGTTCAACAATTTTTTCAATACTCATAATTCTCGCAATCAATCAATTAAATTTAAGCCATATCTTTTATAATTCATAATTCATAATTGTTATTTATAGCAGGTGAAAGGGAACAGGTGACAGGTGATAGGTGACAGTCCTAAAAGCCTTTCAGTGTCTAAGTTCTATTGTTGGTTAATGTCCTAACGGCCTTGTCTACGGCTATAAATTACGAATTACGAATTACGAATTACGAATTACGAATTACGAATTATTAATCCATGGTCTTGGTTTTCCAAGTCATGGGATCAATGGATTGTCCATTCACATACAAACCCCAGTGTAAATGAGGTCCAGTGGAAGCACCTGTAGAACCTACCGCACCAATTAGCTGTCCAGGTTTGACAATATCACCCTCTTTAACATTTATACGGCTGAGGTGCATAAAAATACTGATTATTCCTTGTCCGTGGTCAATGCCAATGACATTACCATGAACCTTAAATCCTTGGGATACTGTACCAACTAAGGCAACTCTCCCCGCAGCTGGGGCAATTACTGCTGAACCAGCTGCACCTGCGTAGTCTAGACCACGATGGTAATAATCATTAGCAAATTTACCATTATAGTAGCGTCTTACACCATAGGTTGTTGTCATTCTGCCTTTGTTGGGCGTTAAAAAAACACCATTCCAATATTTTTCTGGTGTTTGTAGGGCTTTAAACTCTTTTACTTTCTGTAGTTCATATTCTGTGGCTTGAGTTCCAGCTTTTCCAGGTGGTAGTGTAATACGTTGGATGCGGAATTTGCGATCGCCTACGTACACTGCCATGTTTCTTTGTCTTTGTCCTTCTCCGGAAATGGTCACTTTTCTCACTCCTGGTTTTTCTAGAGGAGTGGTAGGAATAAAAGAGCGGTACTTATTGGGTGCAATTTCAAAAGCTGGATAGGTTTGTTCTCCTACGGCGACAGTAGGAATACCAGGTTGGTCTTGACTTTCTAGCTCAATTAATACAGAAATTGTATCTCCCAATCGTGCTTTTTTAGGTAGGATTTCTACTTCTAAGGCCTGTACGGGTAAACTTACAGCAACGGGAACAGTGGCCAATATGCCTATCAAAATCTTCGTGATCCTATTGACACCAAGACGCTGTAACTTACCTTGAAGATTTATAGTTTGAGTTTTGGTAGTCATCTGAGATTAAAAAATTTATTACTGGTGAAAGTAAGACTAAATTATCAGGGTTTGTGTTTCCAAACCACTACAAATTAAGTATTTTAAGGTTTTATAATCGGTTCTCAGTATTCTTTTATTCTCTATCTTGACTTTTGAGTGTTTTTATAAAAATCCCCTTTTCCCATTGGGACGCACTGTTAACCAATTAATCTTGGCTAGTGCTAGTTGTTCATCAGTCACTTTAGCCCCAGTGAGATTAGCACCACATAAGTTAGCACCCCGGAGATTTGCTTGACTCATATAAGCATGACTCAGGTCTGCACCTCTGAGGTCTGCACCCTCTAAATCAGCATGACTTAAATAAGCTCGGCTTAAATTAGCATCTCTGAGATTTGCTTGTTTCAGACTAGCTCTACCAAAGTCACTGTTCTCAAGGTTAGCACCTTGTAAGTTAGTTTTTGTCAATTGAGCGCAATGGAAGTTAGTTACTGATAAATCCGCACTTTGCAAATTCAATAGACTAATATTATATGAAGCAAAATCTCGTCTTCCCTTCGCATAAGCATTTAGCAAAAGTTGGGGAGTGACTTTGCGTTGCATTTGTGACCCATTGCTGTTGCTATTAGCAACGTTAATTACATTAGTCTGAGTTTTAGGTCTCAATGGTCTGCGTTCTCTACGTTCCAACGGAGATCTAGGCATATCTCCTAACTTAGCTCGTCTAGCGCGAATAGCAGCTGCTAATTGGGCTACACCATTGTTACTATTGGAGGAAGGATCATTGGACAAAATATCAGAATTTTCTTGGTCGCTGTTTGTTCTTTCCTTAACATCTACATCACTTTTAACAATTAACCCCTTGGCTAAACTATCTAAATATGGCTCCATTTCCAATGCTCTGAGTACCTCTGGGGCTGACTGATAGCGATTACGCACAGAAACATCTAACATTTTCTTTAATACATTTGTTAAATGTTCACTGAGATTCACCAATTGTTCCCACATAATTTCCCCAGTGGTGGGATTGTATGGTAAATCTTTGGGAGTTTTTCCTGTTAATAAATAAATACAAGTAATACCTAATGCGTATATATCACTGGAATACACAGGACGCATGGCCATTTGTTCGGGAGGCGCAAATCCAGGTGTACCTATGGCATAGGCTGTTAATGCTGTCTGCCCTGATGGGTTATAACTAGCTTGGCTAACTTGGTTTTTGACAGCACCAAAGTCAATTAATACTAATCTAGCATCTTGAGAACGCCGAATTAAGTTAGCTGGTTTAATATCACGGTGAATTACTTTGAGGTCGTGAATGTATTCGATTAATGGTAAAACTTCACTGAGAAATTGTTTCACCCCAGCTTCGCTATAACATCCTGTTCTTTTCACTTCCTGTTGCAAAGTAGCACCACTAATATATTCTTGAACTAAGTAAAATTGCTTATCTTGTTCAAAGTAGTCTAGTAGACGGGGTATTTGCGGATGATTACCTATCTTACCCAGAGTTTTGGCTTCTCTCTCAAATAATTCCCTTGCCATCTCTAATACCTGTGGGGCTGTTCCTGATGGACGTAGTTGCTTAATCACACAACTGGGATTTCCTGGTAAGACTTCGTTCTGTCCTAAAAACGTTGCTCCGAAACCTCCTTGACCTAGTTGTTTGACTGCTCGATATTGACCGCATTTGCCAGTCAATAGCAGTGGAGAGCCACAAGATTGACACTTTTGGCTAGAGGCGGAATTTTTGGGCTGGGAACAGTTGGGATTGAAGCAGTAGCTCATGCACTGTTAACTCGCTGCACGACGGGTAGAGAAAGTACTTTTACTCTTATTACATTATTAAGAGTAAATTTATATTTTGTTAGGGAAGTTTTACTGGAATGTTTTTAAAGAGTTGCTAAAGTTATACTGATACAAATTCAAATTATGAAGAACATTTGAAAATTAAATACACAGAGAATTATTTTCTTCCTTCTCTATTATCTCATGAAAATCATTCTATAAGCGCAATTTTTTATATGTAAAATTACTGGAAATAGAATAATTATTAATACATTTTTTTGGTATCAAAAATAGTATTTTACTTCAGTATATTGTGTATTGATAACTTTTATTAAGTTATTTATACATGAATACCTGTTCATATGTTAGAGTATAATCTCTACATAAAAATTTGGAGAACAGCAATGACTATGGTGAATCAAATGAAGTGCGCTTGTCCTAAGTGCTTGTGTATAGTTTCCCTAGAGAACTCGATCTTGAAAGAAGGTAAATACTATTGTTCCGAGGGCTGTGCGGAAGGACATCAAACTATCCAAGGCTGTGGACATAAAGGATGTGGTTGTTAAAGTGTAGGGTGTAGGGTGAGGGGTAACAATAAACTTGTGTCACCTATCACCTGTCACCCGTCACTTCCAGAAATTAGAGACTAGAAAGCACGTCCTTAGCAGCTGCCAAAGTTGCTTCAATGTCTTGATCTGTGTGCGCTAAAGAGGTAAAACCTGCTTCAAACTGAGATGGAGCTAAGTAAATACCCCGTTCTAACATTCCTCTGTGGAAACGCCCAAACTTAGCTGTATCAGCAGTTTTGGCATCTTCATAGTTATGAACAGGACCCGGAGCAAAGAATAAGCCAAACATCGCACTGATATTACCACCACAAGCAGCGTGACCTGTTTCTTGAACAACTTGCAGTAAACCATCAGCTAATTTTTTGGTAATTTCCTCTAAACGAGCATAAGTACCAGGTTTTTGCAGTAGTTCTAGAGTTTTAATTCCCGCAGTCATCGCTAGAGGATTACCAGAAAGAGTACCAGCTTGATACACTGGGCCTGCGGGGGCAATCATGGACATAATATCACGACGGCCACCATAAGCACCCACTGGTAAACCACCACCAATAACTTTACCCAAAGTGGTTAAATCTGGAGTTACACCAAATTTCTCTTGAGCGCCACCGTAAGCAATACGGAAACCAGTCATTACTTCATCGAATACTAATAAAGCTCCATGTTCGTGGGTGAGTTCCCGTAAACCTTCCAAGAAACCGGCATCGGGAGTAATAAACCCTGCATTACCAACTACTGGTTCAAGAATGACACCAGCAATCTGGTCGCGGTTTTCTTCAAATAGGGCTTTGACAGCTTCCAAATCGTTATAAGGTGCTGTTAAGGTGTCGCTGGTTGCAGCTTTGGGAACTCCAGGAGAGTCAGGTAAACCCAGTGTTGCTACACCAGAACCAGCTTTCACCAAGAACATATCAGCGTGGCCGTGATAGCAACCTTCAAACTTGATAACTTTATCGCGTTTGGTGTAGGCTCGCATTAATCGGAGTACGGCCATACAAGCCTCTGTACCAGAGTTCACAAATCTAACCATTTCGATGCTAGGAACAGCATCAATCACCATTTCTGCAAGAACGTTTTCTAACGCACAGGGAGCGCCAAAGCTAGTACCTTTAACTAATGCTTCTTGGAGTGCAGAAATTACTTCTGGATGTGCATGACCACAAATAGCAGGGCCCCAAGTACCTACATAGTCTATATATTTATTTCCGTCTACATCCCAAATATACGCGCCATTAACTCGATCAAATACTATGGGTTGTCCACCGACGGATTTAAAAGCACGCACGGGAGAACTAACTCCTCCTGGCATTAAATTTTGAGCAGCGGTAAAGATTTCTTGTGATTTTGTGGTTTTAATTGTGGTGTTGACCAAGGTTATCTCCTATGGGTGGTAATCAAACTAAGCCTTTATTTGAGGATAAGACAAAATCAGGCTGAAAGTTTCTATGCTTATGGAATTGGCTACTGTGGTAATTTTTGTGACTGTTGTGATTTCTGAAGTGGGGTATGGGTAAGGGGCAGAGGTAACAAATTATATTAAATTGTGTAATTCTTCGGTGAAACAACTAGACAAGTTTGTTGTTTTTTTTTTACAATGCAGTCAATATGAGAATGCTTAGGTGTTGAACTGACTCACCTTTTGCTTTCTGTGGTTGATGTTATTTGCAAACAAAAAAAGGACAACGTGATGAAATTATCTCGGATTTTGCCGTTAGTGGTTGGTGGTGCTGTGGCTGGGATGGTTGTTAGTGCTGCATCTCCAGCGCAAGCACTAGAATTTGTCACTAATGGGGATTTTGAAAATGGTTTGACTGGATGGACTAATAATGGTGGTTGGTCTCCTAATAATACGAATATATCTGGCAATTCGTCTAATAGGGCTTATGCAGATGCTCTTTCCTCTTCTCCAGCCAGTTTATCGCAAGTTATAAGCGGTCTAGTTGTAGGACAGACCTATAACTTTAGTTTTGACTATTATCAGCTGTTCTCCGGACTTCCAAATAATATTTCCGCCACACTGGGTTCTACAACTCTAGCCTCTCTAACGAATAACAATACTCCTGCTTTCACTACCTTTTCCACCAGTTTTGTAGCCTCACAACCCTCAGATGTATTGACTTTTACTGCTTACGATGATGGTTTGTTGGGCGGGACTTATTTAGACAACGTATCTTTGACCGGTGCTACTGCTGTCCCCTTTGACGTTCCTGGTGGTGCAACTATTCCCACAGTCGGTTCTCTCTTTGCTCTAGGATTGATGAGACAGGCTAAAAAGCGGTTAGCAGTGAAGAAAGTTGTTGTTGATTCTGGGGATACTGTTGTTTAATTTTGTCTGAATCAGGATATCTGGTTACTGAGCGAAGTCGAAGTACAGGATTATAGGATTAACAGGATGGTTTGTTAGGGTGCATTGAATGTTTAAAAGTGTCTGAATCTGGATTTTTAGGATTATGATTTTGTCTGAATCAGGATTTCCAGGATTATAGGATTAACAGGATGGTTTATTAGGGTGCTTTGAATGTTTAAAAGTTTGTTTATTGAAATCAATTATGTAGTTGAAATTAGCATCAGATAAACTATAGATAAACTCCTACAAAAAATATAATTAGCTTTCATGTTTTACGGTTATTATTACTGCTTGATTACTAAAATTACGATGTTGGAAAAAATCACATCCTGTAAATCCTTAAATCCTGAAAATTCTGATTCAGACAAAAATTACCAAGTTTGAAAATTACGATGTTGGAAAAAATTACATCCTGTAAATCCTTAAATCCTGTAAATCCTGATTCAGACAAATTATATATTAAACGCAGATAAACGCAGATAAACGCAGATTTTTAATATTAAATTTTTAATTTCTTTTGACGACTCCAAGAAGATATTCTGATTCAGAAAAAAAGCACAAAAAAACAGTATTCAGGGGTTGACAACAGCTTTTAGATTTGTTATCATGAAATTGATAAGGAAGAACTATCTTATAATAAATACGGCAATTAAAGACTGGTAGGGGTTCAGCACTGCTAAACCCCATGTTGATAAATATAGACATTAATTTTTTAATTTTTTTCAGTAATGATATCTTAAAACCATTGATCATTCTTAGACCAAATAACCTGTCATGTCTTCTTCTGAAATACTAACGCTCTCATCTGCCATTCCTGTAGAACAAATTCGCTATGATGACAAAGGTTTAGTACCGGCAATTATCCAAGATTATCTGGATGGTACGGTGTTAATGATGGCCTGGATGAATCGGGAATCTCTACAAAAGACTTTGGAAACTGGAGAGACTTGGTTTTGGAGTCGTTCCCGTCAGGAGTTTTGGCATAAGGGAGCTACTTCTGGTCATATTCAGAAGGTACAAAGTATTCGTTATGATTGTGATAGTGATGCTCTGTTAATCGGTGTTGAGCAGTTGGGTGATGTTGCTTGTCACACTGGGGAAAGAAGTTGTTTTCATCAGGTTGATGGGAAAATTACACCTCCACCCGCTGATATGTTATCTCAATTATTTCAGGTAATTTGCGATCGCCGTGATCATCCCAATGAAAATTCCTATACCTGTAAATTATTGGCTGGTGGTGATAATAAGATTTTAAAGAAAGTTGGTGAGGAAAGTGCCGAGGTAGTCATGGCCTGTAAAGATGATGATCCAGAGGCGATCGCCGGTGAAGTTGCAGATTTGTTTTATCATACCCTCGTTGCGATCGCTCATCATCAAGTTGATTTAAAAGCCGTTTATCGGAAATTACAAGAACGCCGGAAGTAGGTGGGGAGATGGGGAGATGGGGAGGCAGGGGAGGCAGGGGAGGCAGGGGGAGAAAAGACTTTTTTAGCAATGCCCAATGCCCCATGCCCAATTACCTAAAATGTAAACGTTGTCCTTAGTACCCCTACCAATGTGGTGTCGTTGTTGCTGTCACCTTCGGGGTTAAATAACACAAACGCACCAGGGGTAATGCTGACATTATCGCTAACTCGGAAACGATAATAACCTTCTAAATGGTAAGGTGTGGCTCTATTGACTGGATTACCTGACTCACTGCTATACAAAGGTTGTCCAAATAATAAACCAGCAGAACTACCTTGTTGCAGCAAGTCCTTGAAGTGTAAACCTACCATCCAACTAGTGAAAGTAGCAGAGTCGTCAAAATCTGGAGATGAATCTTCTGCAAAGATAGCTGCACCATAACCAGAAAAAGCAACTTGTGGAGAAAATCTCCAGGTGACTGTTCCCCCGATGGAGTTCATTTTTACAGGTGTTCCCAATGGTACGTTTAACGATCCGATATCTTGGCTGGTTAAACCTGTACCTAAAATATTAATCTCATGGTAACTATGAGCGTAGTTTAATCCCACATCTATAGATTTACTGGGTTTAAACGTTAACTGGGCAGCTGCTACGCTACTACCGCTAAATACACCCGCACCTAAAGGTGTTCCTGATACTCCTGGTAAAACTTCTGCGCCTTCTTGGGGTAGGTTAGCATTGACGCTACCATACAAGGCTCTTAAATCCAGGTTTGGGGAAAAACTGTAAATAAACCCGGCCGCAGATGCTAAACCACTACCGGAAGTACCACCGGAAACTCTCAGCACGGGGTTTAAGTTACCAAAGCGGGAAATAGATTCTTTTCCTTCTCCATAGAAGGGTGTAATAGCTGGGAAAGCGTCGGAAACTTCAGCCGCAGTTCCTGCAAATAGGGTAAGTTTGTTGGCAACTGGGAAGATGTACAGCAGTTTGTATAGTTCTAAGGAGTTTGCACCTGTGGCATTTAGGGTTTTTACATCAACTCCAGGAAATTGGGGTTCAATACCTGTTCGCGCACTACTAGCACTAAGTAATGGTGATGCTAGTCCTAAACTATCTTGAAGACTGCCAGAACCGTCTATACCACCTGCAAAGTTATGAGCTTGCAAACCTGTGATCAGTAAGTCTTTACCTGTGAAACTGGTCATCAGGTTTAAGCGGACTCGGTTGGTAAGGATAATGTTGGGATCGTCTCCTCCGGGAGTTCCTCCAGTTGCACCAATAGCACTGATAATGGCTTCTCCAGTGAGTTTGGTGGTGGTGGAAAATTGATTTGCTTCCAGTTCTGCGGTACGTGCTTCTACTGCATCTACTCTACCTCTGAGGGTTGCTAGTTCAGCGGCAAAGTCTTCTTGTAGTTTTTGGATGGTGGCTAAGTCTTGTTTTGTGGCCATATCTGCTGTCGCAGTGGCGATGAGTTCGTTTACTCTATCTAAACAAGCGTTTAACCCGGCTGCAAATTCATAGCGGGTCATAGCGCGATTACCGCGATATGTGCT
Organism: Okeanomitos corallinicola TIOX110; assembly: GCF_038050375.1. Classification (NCBI taxonomy): domain Bacteria; kingdom Bacillati; phylum Cyanobacteriota; class Cyanophyceae; order Nostocales; family Aphanizomenonaceae; genus Okeanomitos; species Okeanomitos corallinicola. The sequence goes on from NZ_CP150886.1 coordinate 2,436,459, forward strand.
GTTAGGATATCCCGCTATACATCCATATCTTTCTACTAAGGATTGTAAAGCCTGAAATGCCCAGTCTGTTGGTTGTACGTCTGAGAGTTGGGAAACAGATGTTACTTGATCTGCTTGGTTTGCAGTTGGTTGGGGACTTTCCAGGGCTACAGCTTGGAGGGGAAAAAGTCCAGATAGTAAGCACAGTAAACCTATTTTATCGGTATTTCGTAAATTGATTTTCATAATCACTCCTCACTACCAAATTTTTATCGTTTCGGATTAATAATCATTGTGGCTCTATATTCTCCAGATTAATCGAGTATACATTGGCTATTTATAGCTATAGATAAGAAGTTGATGGCATCAGTAATAGCCAAAACTGATTGATACTCAAAATTGGTTGATTACATTAGTGCTTATTTGCTTCTTCTATAAATAATCAGCAATACCATTACTCAATCAATATTTTTAAATCTAAATCAGCTTTCACCTGTCATCTGTTAGTATGAAAAACCTTGTATAACTGGGATTTGCTGTGTTGTTTTTAGATTTAAAATTGCTAAAGTCAGTAATTTCTGTTGGGTAGTTGCAATTACTGGTAAGAATTTTTTACCACAATATTCCAGTAGTTCTATTAAATACTACTTGTATCCAATGTGGATCAAAATTATTATTAAAATTTTCTATATGTTTTATTAAACAAATGATAATCAATCTGTACTTGTATCCAGTTAATACTGGATAAGTTTATGGGGCATTTTCAGGCAAAATTCATCAAAATCAAGATTTTTGTAATTCTTATTATTGACTGCCAATATCCTCATCTATTTCACAGGTTTTCCACAGGAAATTTATGGGTTTTCCACAGGCTCTTGACGCATAAATCAACTTTGGCTGATTTGTTGGGGATTTTCTAGTTTTATCAACAGGCAGGGTAGTAACTGAGTTTTTATTGAGTTATGTAACAAAAATATGGCTTAAATGCTTGTTTTTTCGTGAAAAGTAGTTTTGTGGCTGCTGATTTTTAACATTTCGCAGCATTGACAAAATTACCCCTTCTGAGTGCAAAATGATTCGACTTACTTTTTTAGTCGGCTTGTGACTCCGTTCAATAGTTGGTATCAAATTTGTTAGATCAAATTGAGATGTTAGCTTGGGTTATCAACCTGACTAGGAATTGTCTGCAATACTGCTCGGTTAAGAATATAAAAGCTTGTGCTTGGGTTCGGATAGGGTTACAGGGTCAAGATCATTTCTTGCTCGTGTTTACTTACTCTTTTCTGCCACCTACCGATCAGTATTGGGATTGATTTTACGTAGCCATCACCGCAAGGACAAGATTATGAACGCAACAGTAAACATCTTGACGGAGATTCCCGAAACACTTCATGAATCATTGAAAAAATACCTAGAGACTCACCCAGACTGGGATCAAAATCGGGTACTAACTGCGGCACTATCATTGTTTTTACTACAAAACGGAGATAGCGATCGCTATGCTGCTCGTGTTTATCTAGAGACTTTGTTTCAAAAGTGCTAAAAATAGGCTGAGAATATTGGTAGATGGGTAGATGGGTAGATGGGTAGATGGGTAGATGGGTAGATGGGTAGATGGGGACTAGAAAAAACTAGAAAGATGTTACCCCATACCCTACACCCTAAGTATTAATTTTATTCTGTTTGGGTAGCAGTGGTATTTTCAAATTTGTACCCAACACCACGTACAGTTTGAATCAATGTTGGTTGACTGGCATCAATTTCAATTTTTTTACGAATTTGACCGATGTGGACATCAACAACTCGCTGATCTCCGACATATTCATAATCCCAGACTTGTTGAATTAGTTCTGCACGCCGCCAAACTCGACCTGGATGACTGGCTAAGAAATGTAACAAATCAAACTCTAAGGCGGTTAAGAGAACCGGTTGATCATTGAGTGTTACTTCTCTGCGTACCGGATCAATTATCAGCTTTTCAAATATGAGGCGTTTTTGTTCACTGGTGTTTACTACTCGCTGTCGCCTCAAAATAGCTGCTACTCTGACTTCTAGTTCTCCTAGACCAAAGGGTTTAGTGAGATAGTCGTCAGCACCTTTAGAAAAACCACGAATTTTGTCGGCTTCATCTGTACGGCTGGTGAGCATGAGGACAAACACACCATTTCGGCTTTGCATTTCCTGGCACAGATTAAAACCGATCACATCTGGTAAATTGACATCGAGAATTACCAAGTCTGGGTTAAATTGCTCGAAAAGAGCTAAGGCCGCTTTACCGTCTTCGGCAGCCTCTACTTGATAATTCTGTTTGATCAAAAAGCGTTGGATTAAATTCCGCACGGCTGGGTCGTCATCAACTACAAGAATCTTGGCAGGAGCCATGATCATCACTTTGCACAAAAATTCATTATGATTAACAGGGAAGTTGCGTAGAAACGCATTCTTTACTTTGGCAGTTCTGACAAATCTACAAGGGGTAGGTGTAAGTATCCTGATTGTTCAAAATTGACTGTAACTAAGAACTGCGATTATAATTATGAACAACGTAGACACTCATCTTGATAATAATCAGGTCTGCAATTCAGTATATCTACTAAATGTCAATTATGACTTGATTTGTAGCTTTTGCTTAAATTTTGCATATCGTCTATTCAGTAGGATTTGGGATTGGACAATGTTTTTATGTAAGTCGGTGGGCAGATGCAACTATGTAAAGAAAAATGAAATAAGCTAAAACTTGTTACTCTCCTGGCAGATCCCAACTACAAATATTTACACTGATCTAGTTAATGTCTGAATCCTAGCATTTGAACTAAGTCATACAACTAAACTTCTATAACTATAGTTAAATTTATTGGGTGGAACAAACTCAGCCGTGTTAATATCCTGGAAGAGGATGAAAATACGTTGGGACAATTGTTTCAACACAACCAAGACGACCAAGTTGTTTTTTATTCAACACAAGACTGCCGTTGACTAGGGCTAAATTAACATACTGTCATGAGCGATCAAAATCCCTACGAAAAACTTGGGGTATCAGAAGATGCTAGTTTCGATGAAGTTCAAAATGCGCGTAATCGCCTGTTAGAACAACATGGTGGTGACGGTAACAATAGAGAACTAATTGAAGCAGCTTATGATGCGGTTCTCATGGATCGCCTACGAATGCGCCAAGAAGGTAAAATTAAAGTACCTGAGCGTATCCGCTTTCCAGATATGCGAATACCATCTCCTCCAAGAGAAAGCCCTGCTCCCCGTGAGCAGTCACCAGCATGGTTACAACAAACTTTAGACCAACCAAGCCTACCAGAAATTCTCTTACCTGGTGCTTGGTATATAGGACTAAGTGCTATTAGTTTATTTATTCCTGCCACCAGTGAGCAAGTTTTACAATTGGGTTTGTTGTTGGGGTTAGGGGTAAGTGTTTATTTTCTTAACCGCAAGGAAAACAAATTTGGTAGATCGGTGTTACTCAGCTTGGGTGGTCTGATTGTTGGTTTGATTATCGGCGGACTGATTGCTACATGGTTATTGTCGCAAGTACAGCTGACCAATATCAGCCCAAATCAGTTGTCTACTGTGCTGACTTTTATATTGTTGTGGTTAATTTGTAGCTTTTTGCGTTGATTTTGGTTAGATGTGTCTTAACCAATGGGATAAACTAATTCTCTGACGCTAGTGGCGGAGTCCTGCTGCAATGCTACTGAGGCGATCGCCTGAGCTTCTGTTATGGTTAATTGGGAAATTGCTTGTTTTAGTGGGGCGATGGCTTGGGGGTTGACGCTTAATTCATCTAATCCCAAGCCGATTAAAATGGGTGCAACTAGGGTTTCTGCTGCCACTTCCCCACATAGTCCTACCCAAATATTAGCAGCATGACCAGCTTGCACGGTTTGTTTAATCATTCTTAATACCGCAGGTTGTAAGGCATCAGCTAAGGTGGCTACTTTGGGGTTGGTGCGATCGCCTGCCATGACATACTGACTTAAATCATTTGTACCGATACTAAAAAAGTCTACTTCTGGGGCTAATTGATCGGCGATGGCTACAGATGCAGGTGTTTCAATCATCATCCCTACTTCCATATTTTCATCAAAAGCTATACTAGCTTGTCGTAGTTCTGACTGTACCTGAAGTAATATCTCTTTAGCTGCTCTTAATTCTGTTAAGGTGGCAATCATTGGCCACATGATTTTAATATTATGGTTTTTGACACTAGCTCGTAAAATTGCTTTCAACTGGGTGATTAATAATTGAGGATGTTCTAAACATAAACGAATTCCTCGCACACCTAAAAAGGGATTAGTTTCTGCACTCAAAGAACTGAGATAGGGAAGTTGTTTATCTCCTCCAACATCCAGGGTGCGAATAATCAAAGGCCTGTTGTCTAAAATTTCGGCGATCGCCTGGTAAACTTCTAGTTGTTCCTCTTCTGTGGGTGGACTGGTTTTTTCTAAATACAAAAACTCTGTCCGTAGTAATCCTACTCCTTCTGCACCATAATTTATTGCAGCTTTAGCATCTGCAATATTGCCAATATTAGCAAAAACTTGAATATGCTGCCCATCACTGGTAGTTGCTGGTTGATGAGCTTTCAGTCTTGCTTCTGCTTGGGCAATTTGCCATGCTTCTCGCTTGGCTTCTAGGGTAGTTAATATATCTACTGGTGGTGCTATCCAAACCTTGCCACTTTCCCCATCCAGTGCCATTAAAGTACCGCTATCTAAACTCAAAACTTGAGAATCTACACCTAAAACAGCGGGAATACCTAAAGTTCTGGCAATGATAGCGCTGTGGGAAGTTGCACTACCAGCAGTCATGCAAATACCCATGACTTTATTCGGATCTAACTTAGCGGTATCAGAGGGACTTAAATCTGTACCGACAATAATTGATGGTTCGCTTAATTGTAAGTCCGTGGGCAAATTACCAAGTAATATTCTTAACACCCTTTGCCCTACATCCACCACATCATCTACTCGTTCTTGCAAATAAGAATCTTCCAATTTCCGGTAGGAATTTGCCACTTCTTCGACTACAGTTTGCCAAGCTACTTCTGCATTGAGTCTGTCTTCAACAATATGCTGTCGCGCTGCATCTAACATGACTGGATCTGCTAAAAATAACAAATGGGCATCAAAAATAGCGGCTTCTGCATCGCCAATTTGTAGTGATGCGTGGGATAGTAAGGTCTGAATTTCCTGTTTAGCGACTTGAATAGCTGACTGTAATCTTTGCCACTCTACTTCTACATTTTCTATGTGATATTCCATAACTGGAATAGAGGCAGATTGAAAATAAACTAAAGGAGCGATCGCTATTCCTCCCGAAGTGGCAATCCCTTTGAGTTCCCCTTGATTCAGATCAGAGACTTCTGTCCTTGGTGTGGGTAATTGTATAATACTATCGTCTTCGCCAAAATTATTAATAATCAATGCTTGTAAAGCTGCCAGTGCTGCTTGAGCATCAATACCAGTGGCTGTAATTAGCAATTCATGTCCTTGACGCACTCCCAAAGTAGCAACTTGGTTGATACTATCACCACGGATGGCTTCTGTATTTCTAGTTAAATTTTGTACCTTGATTTGAGATTGAAAATTAGAGGCTGTAGCCACAAACTGAGCCGCAGGACGAGCGTGTAAACCCAAACGATTACGTACTAGAATACGAATTTCCTGGGTAGAAACTTTGGCACTGCTGATACTCTGGTTACTAACTTCTGATAAGGGAATACTGATAAAATTTAACTGTGTTGCTTTGGCGACTAATGCCCCCTGTGCTTCTGTAATGATTTCTTGGATATTCTTAGCAGCAGCAGCAGCAACAGCAGCAGCAATAGTACCTTCTACTAATGGTGCTGCACATAGATATACTTTATCTCGTTGTTCTGGGGGTAAAAATTCTAGTGCCATTTCTGCGCTCATTAAAGCACTACCTAGATCCATGAGGATGAGAACACCATCATCAGAAAATACGGAGGCGATCGCTTCATAAACCTGTATCGCATCTGTACCTAGTGGATTTACTGGATCATCAATACCTGCTGCTACAGCCAAGGATACTTGACCTTGAACCATTTGTGCAGCTAGTTCTTGTACTCCTAGAGCCAGTTGTTTACTGTGGGAAACAATAACAATACCAACCACTGTAATACCTTAGCCATTTACCCATTCAATTATGGTTTGTGAATACAAAAATAGTCTATTTATTTAGGTTGTATTTATTTTTTTGAGGAGATGATTAACTTTTGTAACAAGTTACTAACCAAGTCAAGAACTGACTTTTATATTGAATCTATGGTTGACGAGACACAATTGAGTGAATCTAATAACTTTTCGATAACTTCAATCACCTCAATTACTGAGTTGAGACTGAGTGAGTTAGTTTTGAACCCGTGAGCGATCGCATTACGTAACTGAAGGTTATTAATTAATAATTGATAGTCAGTTTGTGAAATCACACCCTCAGTCACTAATAACTTTAATAAATATGGTGGTGATTCTGGTTTTTGCAAAATCAATCCTTCACTTTCAGCCAGAATTCTCAAAGTTGCTTCAGCTAAAGACCAAATAAACAAAATCGCTGATTCTGGATGATTATTTATAAGTTGTTTAGCAATTTGTAACCTAGATTTTATTTCATCTATTTGTAGAGATCCTTCTATTTGATCCGTATATAATTCATCATCGGGATTAGTAATTACCAAATCAAATCCCCAGTTAGGAGCTTGTTCAACTAACTGAGCTAATGTTTGTATATTGTTTGCAGATAATCTAAAAGAACGACGTGATTTTACCTCAACTATAACACCTTGTTCTCCTCTAAGTGCGATCATGTCAGGACTATAGCCATAGTTTTGTAGAAAAGTAGGTAATTGTTCATGATTTGGTGAAAGTATTACTTCATAACCTTTTTGACGGTATTCCTGTGCTACTTCCAGTATTTTTTCTCTTTCGAGTTGTTTAGTTTGAACCATTGACTATAAATTCAAATGTTTTCAAATATTACGCTACTCAAAAATCAAAACTTATCACTGATGATAGAAATTTACACATACTTTGTTAGCTGCACACGATAACGTTCTTTTTTAGTGACAGCAATTTCCCCAACTTCTAAACGTCCTTTCCCACGAATTGCTATTAAATCTCCGGTTTTTACCTGTGAACTGGCTTGAGTGATTTCTTTCCAATTTACCCGCACATCACCGGAGTCTATTAAGTCTACCATTTTACTGCGAGACATACCGAAACCAGCAGAGGCGATCGCATCTAATCTTAAAGAAGCTTCTACTGTAGTTAATTCTTTCTTTTTCGGTTCTCTAATTTTTAATTCATTAATATCAATGGGTTGAGTTTTCACTGGTACAGAACGCACCTGTTTTAAACTCATCTCTAAAAAATCCACCAATTCAGGAACTACAATTGCTTGCGCTCCTCTTTCACCCAAAATAATAATATCCCCGGTTTTTTCCCGGACAATTCCTGTACCTAACATTGCTCCCAAAAAATCCCGATGGGTAGCAGTATCAAACAGGAAATTACCAGCAATTTCTAAAGCAGTAACAGCAACTTGAGATTCATCTAAAGGCAATTCAGCACGGGCGATCGCCACCCTTTTTCTTTCTGCTTGCGGATATCCACCCCAGGCAAATATATGCACCTCTGTCAAGCGGCTAAAAGCCCGTTGAATTTCTGCCAACTCTGGCGGAGATAAAAAATCAGTAAATACCACTTCCCAGGTCTTAATAGCTTGTTCTGCTTGGTCAATTACACGGGCGGTGCTATCTCGATTTTCAACACCCTTTAAAATTTCTTCTCTTGGTAGCATGGTGACAGGTGACAGGTGACAGGTGACAGGTGACAGGTGACAGAAAAGAGTTTTTATTAATTACGAATTACGAATTACGAATTACGAATTACGAATTAATTACCCATTTTCCCCATAACCTTGGAGATTTTCGGGGTCATACTGGCGTAAAATACGGGTAGCTTGGCGAGTCAGAGTTTCTGAACCCTGAACGACGACAATGTATTTACCGGCATTCAAACGGTTACGGTAGGGTAAAGCATCTCCACCACCGAAAACTAAACCGACACCACCACCAACAAACACACTACCCATAGCACCGCTACCAGCACCCAGTAAACCACCAATAACATGATTACCGATTTCGCCAGCCCAAGCAAAGGTATTTAAACCAGTGATGAGACTAAAAGTAGCACCGGCAAAAAAGCCGAATGGTACTAACCAGATGGACATTAACTTTACTTGTTTTTTCGCTTCTTCGTTCGGATCAATTAAACCAAACTCATCAGCAGTTTTGTATCCTCTACCCAGGATAGTGCTGTTAATGCCTTCTTTTTCTAAGCCCAAATAAGCAGATTCTGCTTGGATACGGTCTGATAATACGGCAACAAGGTAATTCATGGATTTCAAACAATTATCTCAAAAATAGTCATTAATTAACAGAGTATCAGCACTTTCACGCCGGACTCAGCCTAAATATCATTTTAGAAAATCTAAGGGTTCACAAAAATTATTCACACCTTGCTTGAGGACATAGATTAAAACAGGAGTTGCCAAAATTTTGGGAAATTCGGGAATACTTCTGAGGTGTGACATCATCCCAGCAACTGAACCATTTAATAAATCATCTCGATATTGTTGTTCACACAGAAGTGTGCGCCATTTTTTGGCTAAAGCGTCTAACCATTCAGAATTAGTTGTACCTGGTTCTTGTCCCGCTTTAATAGCTAGTGTCATAGCTGCATCTTCTAAATCCCCTTCGCAGTCCTCTATTAAGTCTAATACTTCCATAGCTTGAGCATCATCTGCTAGTTGGGAGCGAAATTGAGCGATTTCTTGGGATGTGATTTTCATAGGTCATTAGGCATTAGACATTAGACATTAGGCATTAGGCATTGGGTATTAGTAATGTTCACCAATTACCTGTTAATTGATAAAAGCCTCATTTTACAGTGTAATTACTGGAAATGAGGCTTTTTAAGCTTTTAAAAGTTTTCATTTAAGCTGACAACTGACAGCTTTTTTACTTTTCAAAAGCTCTAGAAGTGACGTAGCGTTGTAACTCAATTAAGGCGCGATTGTAATCCAAAATAGCTCTAACTCGATTTCCTTCGGATCTAGTTAGTTCATTTTCGGCGTTAATTACGTCTGTTTGAGTTCCTACACCTGCTTGGAAGCGTAAACGAGCTAATCTTAAAGATTCTTTAGCTTGTTCTAAAGCTACATTGGCAGTTTGGACGTTTTCCAGGTTAGATAGTTGGGTAGAGTAAGCTTGTTCTACTTGGAAACGAATTTGGTTACGCTGTTCAGTAAATTGAGTTTCAGCAATCGCTATATTTTTCTTGGCTTGGGAGGCTCTGGCTTTTGCTGCTCCACCATCGTATAGATTTATGGTAGCTTGCACTCCCACTGAATACCCATCACTGACATTGATACTGTCATTAAACACATCTAACAGGTCATAGCTGGCAATTAAGCTAATCTGTGGACCGAGTGATGCTAAAGCTTGCTTTCTTTGTTGTTCGCTAATATTCCGCTGTGCTAGTTGTTGTTGTAGTTCGGGACGGTTTTGATAAGCCAAGATGATGCTATCTTCTAACCCACGTTCCCAAAGACCTGCTAACTGTACGGGATCAGCGGCACTAATATTTACGGACTGAGGCAGATTTAACCTAACAGCTAACCTTCTTCTAGCGATCGCTTGTTGAGAAAGAGCGTTAGTTAGGTCTTGTTGAGCATTGGCTAGATTCACTTGCGATCGCAACACATCAAACCTTGTTCCCACGCCAGCCTTTTCTAATGCCACTGCATCTCTTAAACTGGCTTCCGAGTTTTCCACTGCGGATTGAGAAATACGGACATTTTCATCAGCTTGTTGCAAGTTGTAGTAGTCTGTCGCTACACTTAACCGAATTTCTTCAAATTGCCTTTCTACTTCCAATTCTTGAACCCTTACCCGCTCTTCCGCCTCTGTAATGGCGGCTGTTCTTCGACCAGATGTGTACAGGTCATATCTGAGTTGTGCTTGGCTATCAAAAGCCGTGTTAGATTCCGCATCAGGGGAATTGGGATTCAGTTGTTGCGCCTGTTTTGCTGACAATGTGCTGTTGGCGCTACGGCTATTGCTAATTCTGCCATTCACACCCAAAGTTGGCAGTAAAGCCGCTTGAGCTTCTTTGAGAGCAGATTGACTGCGTTCTAACTCCAGAATAGATACTTGGAGATCGTTATTATTCCGCTTGGCTACTGCCAATGCTTGTTCCAAGGTCAGGGGTTGATTTTCCTGAAGTTGCACTTCCTCTGGTTTCGTGGGAAATAACAAGCGATTAGGGCTAGGATGTAAATTTGGCAGTGTTGTTTCTGTAGAATTTGTGGGTGTAGGTTCTGGAGTTAGATCCGGTGTTTCTGTAGAATTGGGATTTTCTGATTCTACAGGCTGGTTTTCTACAGGCTGGTTTTCTACAGGCTCGTTTACCTGGGCTATCTGCTGGGAAGAGTTTTTTGTTTGTGAACAACCTTCCGGCAATAAAAGAGCAGCTGGCTTATTTTTTGAATCTAACTGTAAACACTTATTTACGTATGTTGATTTTACTACATTTGAATTTGCTATTGCTATTGGTAAGACCGTTTTCGTATTTGCTTCTGTCCCAACTTTAGCAATATTAGGTAAAGTGATTTTTGCAACATTATTATTAGTTGTGGGCTTAATTCCAAGGTTACTAAATTGTTCCCCAGGTAATAAAACTGACGAATTATCAACTAAGTTATAAAATTGCTGTCTGTTGTTTTTGTCTACCACTGAATCATTAACATTAGTGGCACTGGCAACACTAGGAAAAGAAACCAGTTTAACTGTATCAACTGTGACTGTGGTAGCCCAAGCTGACTGAGTGGTTAATACTGCTACTGTTACACTAGGTAAGAAACTATGAAATAATTGTTGTCCTTTCACCGCATCTCCTCACACAAAACTCTATCTAGCGGCAGAAAACTTGTCTTCACACAGAATATAGCACGATAATAAATTGAGGCAAAAAGTAGGTTATGAGAACAGATTTAAGAGTCAGACCCCTGCTTATCCTCAAAACGTTTGACAATGCGAGAAAGTTCTGTCTTTTCGTCCATCATAACGCGGGTTGGCGCACCACTGACAATGCGTTCGTAATTGCGGAAGGAGTCTTTGATATTAGGGCCATCTGCCGTGATATTGTACTCTCTAATTCCTTTATCGTGCCATGAACCTCTCATTTTGAATACGTTAATTGCCCGCGACATTTCACCATGAATTTCCACATATTGCAACATGAGAATTGTATCAGTAATCGTGGAAATATGAGAATCAGTGATGGAATGTGACCCCATAAATTGGTCGCTGGTATTGGTAAAGAAACCCGTGATTTCTTCTTGTTTAGCGTAACCTGTAACCCCGATTACAAACTGACGAAAAGCATTATTGCTAACACCTCTAGCTAATGCGGAGAGGGAATCAATGGCGATCCGGGCTGGTTTAAAATCAGCAATTTCTGATTTAATAATTTGTAAGTGGTCTTCTAAACCTGTAGATTCAGGATAGGTACAAATTATTTTTAATAAACCTTGGTGTTCTAGTTCCTCAAAATCAATACCCCAAGAATAGGCATTTCTAGATAATTGAGCGCGGGATTCTTCGTATGCAAATAAAATTGCTCGCTCACCGCTGACACAACCATCTTGAATAAATTTACTGACTAAGAGTGTTTTACCAGTACCAGTTGCTCCGGTGGCCAAAATAATTGAGTCTTTAAAGAAACCACCACCACACATTTCATCTAGGGTACTAACTCCTGAAGATACTCGTACATTAGATGATCTTTGAGTTAAACGCATTGCTCCCAAGGGGAAGATATTGACCCCAGCATTGGTGATTGTGAATGGATATTCACCTTTCATGTGGGTTGTACCGCGCAGTTTGAGAATTTCTATGGTGCGACGGCGACGTTCTCCTTCCAAAACGTTACGAACAATGACCACGTTATCGGAAACGAATTCTTCAACCCCAAAGGAAGCCACTGGCCCATATTCTTCTCCACGCTCTGTTGTGATGATGGTGGTGACAAATAGTTGTTTGAGACGTGCTACCAACCGAAATATTTCTCTTCTGACTACTCCTACAGCTTCATACTGTTGAAACACTGCTGTAATGGAGTCAATGGAAACCCGATGAGCTTTGTATTTGCGGATGGCATATTGTAGACGCTCAATTAAGGCTGAGAGGTCGAAGTTACCAACAATATCTTGACCTTCTGGGTCGGGGGAAGCATCGAGGATAAATAATTTTCCTTCTTCAATGAGTTGTTGTAAATTCCAGCCAAAAATATGGGCGTTTTTAATAATGTCGCTGGGTGATTCTTCAAAGGTAACAAAAACTCCTGGTTCATCAAAGTAGGTGATGCCATTATAGAGAAATTGTAGAGATAATAAGGTTTTCCCTGTACCAGAAGTACCACTAACTAAGGTGGTTCTACCCACTGGTAAGCCGCCATGACTAATATCGTCAAAGCCTTCAATCATGGTGCGAATTTTTTCTACGCCTCCCATAGATGATTGTTTTGGTTCTTGTTGTTCTTGGTCACTCATCGCTGCTCAATAAATAGGTATTTAAACTGTTTTTTTAAACTTTTATTGGTACTTAATTGGGACTAAATATGAATTTTATAACTAAATATCTTCCTGTTCCCAGTCTTCTTCAGTTAATTCATCATACAGTAAGTCTAAGCCTATTAAAACTCTTTCTCTATCTGAAAGATCACCAATTATTTTACGAACTGGAGGGGGTAAAATTTTAGATAATGTGGGTGTAGCTAATATTTTGTCTTCCTCTGCCAATTGAGGATTTTTGAGAACGTCAATTACTTTTAATGCGTAAACGCCTTGAAACTCTTGTTCTAAGATGTTTTTGAGTGTGCTTAATGCGCGTACGGAGTTAGGCGTGTTCCCTGCTACATATAGCTTGAGAACATAGGTTTTTTTGGTTTTATTCATAAATTTACAGGTTATTTCTGACAAATAGTAATGCTAAATAGTTCATTTTTTTGATCAATTGACCACAGATATTTGTTGGTAGTTGATTTTTTTAGTTGTTTTAGTTGTGTTTAGAAATTGCAGATCTATAAGCTTCACATAAATTTGCCAGAATATCTATTAATGTTAATCTGTAATCTAGTAGTGTTTCATCGCTTCTGCCTTCAAGTTTTAATTGTTTGGAAAATTCGTCTATTAGTTCCATGTGAATTTTTATAATTTGCGGCACAGGAATATTAGCACAAAATAATGTGTTGATAAATTTATCTATTTTTATCTTTAGGTTTTGCTCTGAGACAAAGTAATCAATCAAAATTTCCCGGTATTCCAATTTTAAATTTCGCAAGGTTTGCTGCTTTTCGGCAGGACTCATTTCTTGGAAAATTTGCTGATTTTTTTGTTCATGACAAGCTAATATCTGAAAATACTTATCGTTATGAATTAATAAAGGATTATCATTTACTAATTTACTAGGAATTAAATAGTGACTACTATGGGTAATAAATGTTAATTGCCAGTTAAATAATTGATGGTATGTCTGGTGAATAAAATTTTTGACATGATCAGTTAAACTTTGCAGTTTATTCTCTGTATAACTGTGATCTAAATACTTTTTAATCTGTTGTGGACAAATCAATAACACAGGTAATATCATTTATCTTTTAGTAGTTTATATATTTCAGATGATAATCAAACGTGTTGACAAGCACTAACTCAATGCGTCTACAAAGGAATATATCAAAGTATACAGGTGCTATTGGGTTTCAGTGGTTAAAACTTTTTTAGTACGAGGCTTTGGTAATTAAAACATTTCCCTATTATTCGCCTATCGTAGCTGTAATATGCTGTATGTTTTTTTATTTCACTCCTTAATGAAGATACATGAAAGATATTAAAGTAATGTTTCATTCTAAATCATTATAATTCCTCAAGGTTCTAAAACGAATCTTTGGAGCGATAATTGTTTTAAGCTTTAACTATCAATTAGGAGTTGTGGAACACCGATAAGTTATGTTCAAAGTGTTTGCTCATTAGCAAGAGCGGCACAGATATAGCTACTCTGGGATTCATGGTAGTGAATGACTTCCTACCCAAGCTGATTTTACGGCTTTGATAGATATTAGGTTTAACTAAGAAATTTAGCCTCTTCTGAGAAGACACTGCTTCAGGCATAAAAATCATCAGCACTTTGGCAGACATAATGCCAGAGGCTACCACAGGAAGAAAACCCCCTAAGCTTTATGTTAATGCTACAGTACCCGCTTTATGACTTTCTAGCAACCGTACCCAGCTGTCGAGAAACAACGACCCTGGCTGTTGTGCTGGAGATTTTGGAGAAAGAGCAGTGCGATCGCTTGGTAGTGGTGAATAAACAACAGTACCCTATGGGGGTGTTGTATTCTAGTTGTCTGCTCCCCAAATTATTAGCAGCAGCGAGTAGAGAAACATTTTTAAATTTACAGCAACCAATTTCTACTTTGAGTGCGAGTCTGATTTCTACCATACAAACGATTCCAGCTTCTGAGCAACTGGAAAATTTGAGTTTATTTTTAAATTACCCACAAAACCAAAAAAATAGAAATTTAGATTGGGCTTTAATTGATGCAGATAATAAGTTTCTGGGGCTGCTAGATCATCACCGCTTACTCGGATTTTTTGCTAGAAAAAGAGTATCAATTAAATCTATTTATTCAGAAAATACGGTAAACGTGGCTGAGTTAAAATCTTGCTCATATCAGCAAAAAGAGCCGTTAACCGTCAAAAATAGTCCGTTGGTGCTGTTGCTAGAAAAACTACCCTGGCCTTTGATGCTACAAACAAATAAGGGTGAGGTGATTACCAAAAATCCCGCTTGGTGGCAACAGTTGGGAGGTTTGAAAGATCCCGAAGGAATTAGGATACAAGTAGAAAATATACTCTCTTCGGTAAGTTTTCAAGATTTGGAAGATATCAATCATTCAGAGATTAAGTTTAATCCTGAGACTCACAGGGGCGATAATTTGCCTTCTAAACGTGGCAGACCGTTGAAATCTGTGTTAACGATGATAGAGGATGGTCAAGGATTGACCAATAACACATCAAGTCACTGTTTTTTGAATTCTCAACATGGTACTTGTACTTGTGTTGTGGAAGTGCATAGTGGTCAAGAACAGGTTTGGCAGTTTGCCAAAATCCCTTTAAATGCTTCCGAGTTTAAGGTTTGGAATGCTGATTTAGAAATGACATTCAAAAATAATCACACCGAACTTTCTGAAGAGGATCTGTGTTTAATTTTTGCCACTAATATTACAGAACAGCAACAATTGTTTAAGGAACTGGCAGCTAAAAATGCGGATTTGATTCAACTCAATCGCTTGAAAGATGAGTTTTTAGCCTGCATTAGTCATGAACTCAAAACCCCATTAACGGCAGTCTTAGGTTTATCAAGGTTACTGTCTGATCAACAATTGGGAAAACTGAATGAACGACAAGCTCGTTATGCTACTTTAATTCATCAAAGCGGTCGTCATTTGATGAGTGTGGTTAATGATATTTTGGATTTGACCCGGATGGAAACGGGACAGATGGAACTTACTCCTTCTCCGGTGCAAATTCGGGAGGTGTGCGATCGCGCTTTAGCAGAAGTCAAAACAATCCACAGTCAACCTAATAACCCTCATGCAGTTGATGAAAGTGATGAATCAGATCATCAATTTAGCTTGACTATTGAACCGGGTTTAGAGGAGATGGTGGCTGATGAGTTACGCTTGCGGCAAATGCTGGTACACTTACTTTCCAATGCTTTTAAATTCACTGAAACAGGTGGAGAAATCGGACTGAGAGTAAATCGTTGGGAAGGCTGGATTGCCTTTACTATCTGGGATACAGGTATTGGTATTCCCGAACATCAGCAACATCTGATCTTTCAAAAATTCCAACAATTAGAAAATCCCCTGACGCGTCAATTTGAGGGTACTGGCTTAGGACTGGTATTAACCAGAGCTTTAGCTCGTTTACATGGTGGAGATGTGAGTTTTTTATCCCGTGAAGGCAAGGGTAGCCAATTTACCCTACTATTACCACCATCTCCTCCTAAAACTAGCTTTGCCGAGTCAGAGGGGGGAACTACAGAATCTCATCCACCTATTTCTTCGCAACGTTTAGTCTTGGTGGTGGAAGCTGTAGCTAGATATATTGAAGACCTAACCCAACATCTGAAAAGTTTAGGTTATCGGGTGGTAATTGCTCGTTCGGGAACGGAAGCTTTAGAAAAAGCCCGTCGTTTACAACCAAAAGCTATATTTTTGAATCCATTGCTTCCCTTGCTTTCTGGTTGGGATGTACTGACTTTACTTAAATCGGATACTGCAACTGGACATATTCCTGTCATTGTCACAGCTACAGGGGCAGAAAAAGAACAGGCTTATACTCATCGCGCTGATGATTTCTTGAGCTTACCAGTAGAACATCAGGCCTTAGTACCTATCTTAGCAAGATTGTGTACTGTGCCAGAAGTTGAGCAGGTGAGTTTAGCAAATCAAGATGTAGAAATAATTACAAATCCCCTGCGAATTTTGCGGTTGGTGAATCCAGAATTAGATCCGATGAGTCCCCATGCTTCTCTGGGAGAACACCGAGTGATTGAAGTGGATGATTTGGATCAAGCTGAACTGTTAGCACGGGTATGGCAATTTGATGTCATTTTGTTGGATGTTGATACTGATACAGCCCGAAATTATCTACAAAAGTTAACTAAATATCAGAGGTTAGCAAAATTACCTTTAGTCACTTGTGATGTGGCTACTACTTTGGCAGCTTCCCAAATACCAGGTTTAGGGGTATTTCCTTGTTTAACACCATTAGGTAAGGAAAATAGTAGTGGTAAAGGAAAGCCAGATCCTTTGTTGTCGGTGTTGCAAATTGCTTCTAATATTGGTTGCCCACCGAATATTTTGGTGGTGGATGTAACAATGTTACAAGATTTCCCACAGCCTCAAGAAAAGCAAGTTAAATCTTTCATAAAAGATGAAAAAAATGAGATTTTAACTAATACTAAAATAGGTTTGGGATCAGAATGGTTTGAAGCATTAATTCAGTATTTACAAACTGCTGGTTTAAAGGCAGTTATGGGTATTTTTTGGGGAGAAGTTATACAACAACTGCGTCATCAAAGTGTGGATTTATTATTGATTTATGTAGGACAATCTGCTGTTAATAAAGAAGTACAAAAGGCATTTAATGATTTGTCAAATTTATCTTTGAATTTGCCCCCTGTTTTAGTCATTGATCACAGGTTAAATCAGGATCAGAGGAAACCAAGACCAACGAGAAAGAGTCATCATAAATCGAAAGAAAATGTGGTTGATGGTTTAAATGAACTTACCGCAGGTATTGCTACTCAAATATTACCTCGTTCGATTTCTATGGCAGAGTTGTTAAATCAGATCAATCAAGCGTTGGGAAAGAAATAGCATGAGTAGGTAGGCTAGAAAGCAGGGATGTTAAATGGCGTAACAAAACTTTACATATTACACTGTCAGTATTTAACCGTAGTAAGCCCAATAGAATCATCAACATAAATCCCTAAATAGGGTGAAAAAGTCCTTTCGTGGAGGCAGGTGACAGGTGACAGTTTCAAGAGTTAGATGGGAACGATTTTTCCTTGGAGTAGGAATTAAATGCAAGGTTTTTAAGTTTCCACCTCGTAAAAGCTTGCACTTTTTTTACCTGAAAACGGCTCAAAGCCTTTACCTGTAATCTTTTCATGTTTATTCAGCAAACCCTAAATATCCCTGATTTTCATAAGAAGTCGGGGATATTTTTTGCTTTCAAGATAGGTTTTTCGTGAAAATACGCAAGAAAATACCGGGTTTATACGCTTTTTAGCTAAATAGCAGACTATTAATACTGAAAAATCCCCAAAAATCCAAATAAATCTAGCTGCTTTTTTATCCGTACTTCAAACAGAATCTTGTTGCATGAAGAGATAATGAAGATAATACTCGTACTCTTGCGAGGTTTTACAGGGTGTCGTAAACTATAAAACATCGGAATATACACAAAAAGTTACACTAACCACTCAGGGTACTCAGTTAAATGAAAACTCAATTCTCTGCTTTATTAGCTTCTAGTGCTGTTCTTACTGGTGCTTTTGTTACACTAGCTGCACCTACTCATGCTGCGACCTTGACCTGTGAAGCTAGTCTATCTGGTCTAGTATCAGGTACTTCCGCTTGTGAACGCAGTAACAGTGCAAGCCAAGACTTTTTGAATACTGACCCAATGACTGTTAACGCTGAAGGCTTTTTTGGTAATACTGACTGGGTATTCGGTGGCAAGATTGGTAGCGACACTGGTTACGCAGGTACTAAAGACGGACTAAGTGGAACTTGGGATATCTCTAGCGTTTCCCAAAGTATCGGCAATGATATTATGCTCGTCTTCAAAAGTGGTAATGGCACTTTCTTGACAGCTTATGATGTTCAAGATGGAGTAACCTCTGGTACTTGGGACAGCCCCTTCCTGAAGAGTGTATTTGGGTTCAATGGTGGGGATGTTAAAGATGTATCTCACATCAGTGTTTACCACAGACAGGAAACTACTCCCACTCCTCCTCGTACCAGAGTTCCTGAACCCACTTCCTTGCTTGGTTTAGGTTTAGTTGCTAGTGGAATGGTAATTGCTCGTCGTCGCAGTGTTGCTGGCTAATAATTGCCCATGTTTCACAACTTCTGTTGTGTCTGGTAAAACATGATTTATTTTCAGCTTACTGGTAGTTGGTGATTTTAATAATCAATAATATCACCAACCAAACCTGTAGCCAGTGCTTAACCGGAAATGATATTGCATCCCCAATAGTTACACTCAATATAAACTTAAAATCTCACAGTCGTTTCAGGATTTACCTGTAGCGGCTTATTATTTTTTATTTCCAAAAACAAGTTGTAGTAGTGCCGACATCAAATACAGCACTACTACAAACAAGAATCCCTACTAATATTCACTAATTACTCGTGGCTAGTCAAACATATCGCCACATAGAACACAATGAAGAGGCAATGACTGAATTTCCAGTAACAGTAAATACTTATCTAGAGTTTCTTATTTAAAACGAGAACGTTGTTGACGACGTTGCTTATGTCTAGCGATTGCTTTACGCTTCTCTTTTTCTAACGGTGTCTCAAAATGGCGGTTTTTCCGCATATCTTGAAAAATTCCAGCTTTTGAAACTTCACGTTTAAATCTCCGCAAAGCTGACTCAATACCTTCATTTTCACCTAAAACTACTTGTGTCATTCCTATTCCTCCTTGATTGGTTTAATACTTACAGGCTAGATTTAAAAAATATCTCAGCAGGTATAACCTTGGGTTTTATCTGCTGGATACTCTAGCATTTAAAAATTCTTCAGAACAGGATTAATAACGGCGATTGCTGCGAGTATTATTGCCCCAGCTACCACCACCACCACGAGGACCTCTGTCTTCACGGGGTTTAGCTTTGTTCACTTTCAGACCTCTTCCCATCCATTCAGCACCATCAAGTGCTTCAATAGCTGCTGTTTCTTGATCTTCTGATTCCATTTCTACGAAACCAAAACCACGTGGGCGGCCTGTTTCCCTATCAGTAGGTAACTGTACACGATTAACTGTACCGTATTCAGCAAAAACCTCTCTTAGGTTATCTTCCGTAACCTCGTAGGACAAATTTCCAACGTAAATCGACATAAATGGACGGCTTTCCAAACCAAATTGTGTAGAGTGTTATATCCGGACAAGCGCATTTAAAATAAATTAAAACGAACTACTTAACCGAAAATAATCATTATATTAGCAACTATAGCACAGTCTTTGGGGATGAATTCATAACGAGTAACATTTTGTGAAAAACCTATGTAGGGTTTGCTGTAAAGCCCTGTGGGCATAGATCTGCTTACCGGGCTGTGTGACTCCTACTTCGGGTTTGCTGTTCGCCGAGCGTGGCGTAGCCATAAAAGTCTTGTCGTGGAGACAGGTGCTACGCCACGGTGACAGTTTCAAGAGTTGGATGGGAGCGATTTTTCCTTTGAATCAAACTTAAATGCAAGGTTTTCGAGTTCTCACCGCCTAAAAGCTTGTACTTTCTCAATTTCAAATAGCCTAAAATCCTTTACCTACAATGTTTTCAAGTTTATATGCCTGACGGCACGCTACGCGGACAGCAAGCCCTACTTCGTCACCAAAGCAATAGGCATCAAAGTCTTTTCTGAGGATATTGAGGAGTCAGGAGTTCTATGATTCAGGATATTTTAATTTTAATTTCTTTGACTGGCTGCAAATTCTATTAAGGCTTGCTCTGCTTTCTGACACAATATTTCATGATCTTGAGAACTACTCGCCAGTAAACCACCCCATTGATTAATATCACCAGTGTTATACTCTAAATACTTGCCATCGAAGTGAGTAAATTTACCACCAGCTTCTGTTAAAATTAGTTCAGGTGCTGCCATGTCCCAATCTTTGGGGGCTGATTTTCCAGACAGGGAAATATAAATATCTGCCTCTTGTTCAACTATAGCAGTGACTTTACAACCTACACTACCAATGGCTTTTTGATTTTGACATGGTAAGCTTTTGAGCAAATATTCTAATCTCTCGTTGCGATGAGAACGACTAACTACTAGAGTTAAATCTTCTATGGGTTTATCCCCTGCAATTTTCAAAGGTTGAGAACCATTAACAGTTTCCACAAAAGTACCACCACCTTTGGTGGCGTAATATAGCTTTTCGGCTTCTGGTATGGCTACTACCGCTAAAATCGGTCTTGTGTCTTGAACTAAAGCAATATGAATTGCATATTCCCCAGTTTTATTAATAAAGTCTCTAGTTCCATCTAAAGGATCAATTATCCATACCAATTTTGCAGAATTTTTAGCCTGTTGAGATTGATAAGTTTCTTCACTGATATAACCGAAATCTTCATGCCCAAATGCTGTTTGTAACTGAGATAGGATATATTCACTTACAGCTTTATCAGCAACTGTTATGGGTTCATTTTGTTTGTATTCTACTTCTAGGTTGTAATTTTCAGCTGTTCCTTGATAGTAAGAGCGTAGTAACTTAGCTGCACCCCAACCAACTTGACGAGTAATTTTTAGTGTTTCTTGTAAATCTGGCATTGAATTTATTTCTATAAACTAGATATATATTACTGTTAATATTACTCAGGAAAAAATGTTTTTCACGGGTGAATTTGTATAACCAGGGCGGGCAAGATGCCCACCTCACAAGAGTTTTAATTCTCGTGTTTACATTATTCTGGCTGGATGTCTATTACCAGTAGTTACACTTTTTTCAACCAGCTAAACATAGCGCGTAAGTCTTTACCAACTTCCTCAATGGGATGTTCAGCTTCTTGACGACGCATAGCGGTGAAACCTGGTTTACCAGCTTGGTTTTCTAGGACAAATTCCCTTGCAAATTGTCCAGATTGAATTTCGCTTAAAATCTTTTTCATTTCTGCTTTAGTTTCAGCAGTGACAACGCGGGGTCCACGGGTATAATCACCATATTCCGCAGTATTAGAAATACTATCGCGCATGGTGGCCAAACCACCTTCTACAACTAAGTCAACGATTAATTTAACTTCGTGCAGACATTCAAAATAGGCTAATTCTGGTTGATAACCTGCTTCTACTAGAGTTTCAAAACCGGCTTTAATTAAGGCGCTTAAACCACCACACAATACCGCTTGTTCACCAAATAAGTCAGTTTCGGTTTCTTCGCGGAATGTGGTTTCTAAGATACCTGCCCGTGTACCACCGATACCTTTAGCATAGGCCATGGCGCGATCGCGTGCTTTGCCTGTAGCATCTTGATATACTGCAAATAAAGCAGGTACACCTTGTCCTTGTTCGTAAGTCCGACGGACTAAATGTCCTGGTCCTTTGGGTGCAACCATGACTACATCAACGTCAGCAGGGGGTAAAACTTGTGCAAAGTGAATGTTGAAGCCATGGGCAAAGGCTAAAACGTTTCCTGCTTCTAAATTGGGTTCAATTTCATTCTTGTAAACTGTCTTCTGCACTTCATCAGGTAACAAAATCATGATGAGGTCAGCAGCTTTGGCAGCATCAGCAACATTCTTGACAGTTAAGCCCGCTGCTTCGGCTTTAGCTGTGGACTTACTGCCCGGATATAGTCCCACAATTACATTTACACCACTATCCTTTAGGTTGAGGGCGTGGGCATGACCTTGTGAACCATAACCGATAATAGCAACGGTTTTTCCAGTCAAAAGGTCTAAATTCGCATCTTCGTCATAATACATCCGGGCCATAGAAGCATCTCCTGTCCGCAAAGCATGGTTATAAAATTGGCAGACTTCTGATTATACCGTAAATTGGTAATGGGTAATTGGTTATTTATTCTCCCTCTCACCCACTCACCCACTGACCCCTGTCATCTGCTATACTTCCTAATTTTTAGCAAAAGTTCATAATTAACAGAAAATTTATGATAATTTTGATACAAAAATGTTAAGAATAGTTACAGCACCTGTAATAGAAGGAAATATTTCTTATGGTTGATTTACATGACAAAAAACCACCTCATCAGGTAGTTATCGTTGGTGGTGGCTTTGGTGGTCTATATGCAGCGAAAGCCTTATCTAAAGCTAATGTCAATGTGACGCTGATAGATAAACGGAATTTCCATCTATTTCAACCTCTTCTGTACCAAGTAGCTACAGGTGCTTTGTCTCCTGCTGATATTTCTTCACCACTGCGTTCTGTTCTCAGTAAGAGTAAGAATACAAAGGTTTTGTTGGGTGAGGTAAATGATGTTGACACCACAGAACAAAAAGTAATTGTTGGTGATGAAACTGTACCTTATGATACCTTGATTGTTGCCACTGGTGCAAAGCATTCTTATTTTGGGAAGGATAACTGGGAAGAGTTTGCACCTGGGTTGAAGACTGTAGAAGATGCACTAGAAATGCGCCGTCGGATTTTCATGGCCTTTGAAGCAGCAGAGAAGGAAACTGATGCGGCTAAACGTCGGGCATTGTTAACTTTTGTGGTGGTTGGTGGTGGTCCGACTGGTGTAGAATTAGCGGGTGCGATCGCAGAATTAGCTAGTAAAACCCTGAAGGAAGATTTCCGCAACATAGACACATCAGAAACTCAGGTTGTGCTGTTGGAAGGTATGGATAGAGTTCTACCTCCCTTTGCACCAGAACTATCACAAGAAGCACAAGCATCTTTAGAGGCTTTGGGTGTGGATGTGCAAACCAAAACCTTAGTAACCAATATTGAAAATGATATTGTGACGATGAAGCAAGGTGAGGAAGTGAAAACCTTAGCTTCTAAAACCGTATTGTGGGCGGCTGGTGTGAAAGCTTCCCCAATGGGTAAAGTATTAGTGGAAAAAACTGGGGCAGAATGCGATCGCGCTGGTCGTGTTATGGTTGAACCAGACCTAAGTATTAAGGGACACTCTAATATTTTTGTAGTGGGAGACTTAGCCCATTTTGCCCATCAAAACGGTAAACCCTTACCTGGTGTTGCACCAGTAGCGATGCAAGAAGGGGAATATGTAGCCAAACTTGTTAAAAAACGTCTTCAAGGTGAAACCTTACCACAATTTAATTATGTGGATAGAGGAAGTTTAGCAATGATTGGTCAACACGCCGCAGTTGTGGACTTAGGGTTTATCAAACTGAAAGGTTTCCTAGCTTGGTTCTTCTGGTTATTTATTCACATCTACTTCCTGATTGAATTTGATAACAAATTAGTGGTGATGATTCAATGGGTTTGGAGCTATTTTACTCGCAATCGTGGCGCGAGATTAATTACAGGGAAAGATATTGTTAACCCTGTACCAGTTGAAGGTAATGCACATTATCAGGCGGTTAATACTAGACAACCATTGAACGTGTAGTTATGTCCTTGTTCCCAGTCTCTGAACTGGGAATGCCATCAGGAGTCTCTGAATAACTTGAGTAACTGAAAATGAGTAGATGTTGCACTGCCATCTGTATATGAGTTAACATCTTTAACTGAATAAGCTACCTGATCAAATTCAAATAAGAAGCAAAGAACAATACCTTGTCCAAATTTGAAAAACTATTGATTCGTAGATTGGGTTGTGGAACGTGAACGTATCCCTGCGGGACACTGCGTGAACGCGGAGAAATCAGCATGAAACCCAACCTACAAAAAATGGACAAGGTATTGAAAGAAAAAAATAGTTATTTATTTATGTTGCAACTTCAATGCAAATTGGCTTATTCAATTTCTAAAATATGTTAACTTTCTATAACAGAGGCAAAGTTGATGAATTCTCCTAATTGTTCACTATGGATTTTGGCAGCTAGAACCGATTTGCCATTTATGATGCACACGATACCTCATCTTGTAAAGATGAGTAAATTTAATTTTAGTGAACGTGTATTAGCTATAGATACAGCACCTTTATCTGGTGATAAACTTCTGAGACCGGGAATTGGAACTTTAGAACAATTGCGTGCTTGTTGTGAACAATTAATAAAAGATGGCATTATAGATAAGGTAGTTGATATCAATTATTCCCAAACCTATCACGACCAAGTATATACCAAACATTTTGGGAGTCCTATTCGCAAAACACATAATTATAAAGGCTATCCAATTTTAGGAACAATTTTTCATATTGAATCTGCTAAAAGTGATTATATGCTGCATTATGACAGCGATATGTTACTTCACCAACAACCAAATTATAGTTGGATAGATGAAGGTATTAAATTACTGCAAAAACATCCAGAAGTGATGGCAGTAAGACCACTCACTGGTCCACCAACTGAAGATGGTAGTATATATCAAACTAAGCCCTATGAACGCGATCCAGAAGGCTTTTTTAAATTTAAATTTTTTGGTAGTCGTGTTTATTTAATAGATCGTCAGCGTTTTGATAAGTTGCTGCCTTTAAATGTTTTATGGCGTAGTTATAATAACGAAATACTCAATAACTTGCCCACAAAGATAAAAACTATCTTAAACAATACCACTGGTAAAGGTAACTTAGATTCATGGGAAATTATGGTGTCTGATAAGTTAGAAAAAACATCTTATGTGAGAGCAGTTCTTGACTCACCATTAGCTTGGACACTACACCCTAAAGATCGTAGTCCTAAGTTTATCAAAGAGTTGCCAGAAATTATTGCCAAAATTGAATCTGGTTCGTATCCTCCAGAACAAGCCGGTCACTATGATCTGCTATCAAAATATTGGCTGTAATAAAATCTGCGGAATTTCTCTTCTTGAGTCAAAACCAAGGAGGAGATAGTCACAGCAATACCGACAGAAATATCAAATCAAATAATAATTAAAATATCAAAAAAAATAGGAACATGACTAAAATTATCGTGACTGGGGCTGCTGGGTTTATAGGTTCTAACCTAGTTAATGCTTTATTGCAACAAGGTGAAGAAGTAATTGCAATTGATGAATTTAATGATTACTATAATCCTGCATTAAAACAGAAAAATGCTGCAACTTTTGCCAATTCACCAAATTTGACTTTAGTTAAAGAGAATATTCAAAATTTAGATTTGCCAAAACTTTTTCAAGATGTAGAGATAATTTATCATCAAGCTGCCCAAGCTGGGGTGAGGAATTCTTGGGGTGATGGTTTTCGAGCTTATACAGAAAGAAATATCAACACTACACAGGTTTTGTTGGAAGCTGCTAAGAATGCTCCAAAACTGAAAAGGTTAGTATTTGCATCTACATCTAGTGTTTACGGTGATGCAGAAACTTTACCTACCCATGAGGAAATTGCACCTCAACCTGTTTCACCCTATGGCATTACTAAGTTAGCTGCGGAAAGGTTATGTGGACTGTATCATAAGAATTTTGGTGTGCCTTTTGTTTCATTAAGGTACTTTACTGTTTACGGCCCAAGACAAAGGCCAGATATGGCATTTCATAAATTTTTTAAAGCTGTTTTACAAGATGAAGCCATTCCTATCTATGGTGATGGTAAACAAACCAGAGATTTTACATTTATTAGTGATATTGTTGCTGCTAATTTAGCCGCTGCTACTGTACCGGAAGCTGTGGGGGAAATTTTTAATATTGGTGGTGGTAGTAGGGTGGTTTTAACTGAAGTTTTGGAGACGATGGAGACAATTGTGGGTAAGTCCATCAAACGCAACCATATAGAAAAAGCTATGGGTGATGCGCGTCATACTGCTGCGGATATTTCTAAAGCTAAAAAAATCCTTGGTTATCAACCACAGGTTTCTCTGAAAGAGGGTTTACAGCAGGAATGGGCGTGGGTGCAATCTTTGTATTAAAATTTTCTTTTTCCTTGTTTTTTCTTGTTCCCAGTCTTGATACTGGGAATTTTAATATGAGGCTCTGGCTCTGACATTGATATATTAAAATCAAGAAATTATGTATCTAATATTTTGGAATAACCCCTAATTATACTGTGTATAACTTCTGCTACCCAGTTTAAAATTAAACAATGGGATGCAGCACGTATTATGTATTCTAGTAAAATTATTGCCAGAATCACTATTTAGGAGGATCTTTCCCCCTACAAATAAATTATTTGTGGCATTCTAATTTTTTTGCTCTTTTTATTTTTTCTTTTTGTTAAATAAGAATAACAAGAACTGGGGACATTGGGGTAATAGAACTGTGTATATTCAGTACATTGATAACCCTCATTTATTCCTTCAAGTCCTAGAGATGCTCAAAATACCTGTCAATTTTGATGCACTTCCTGAATTAGCTAATATTAAATAGATTTACCAATAATGTTTTTCATTATTATTTCCCAACAAAATCATGAGTACTCCAGCATTATTTAGAATTGATAAAAAGAAACATAAATTGACCTTGAAAAAGCTCAACCCTAGTAAAGATCATCTAAAGACTCAAGGATCTACTTCTATTTTTAGTGGCTTATTCTTGATCGGAGCATATTTCTTTTCTTCTTCATATTCAACACAATCTCAAGAGCAATCAAATATGAATATGATATTAGTAAATTATATTATTGCTCCAATTTTGATTTATATAGGACTATCTCTGATATCTGCTTCTTATCGTTCAAAAGAAACTCTAATATTTGACAAGCAATCAGGGTTAATAACCTATATCAAACAAGTTAAAAAACCATGGCTTTACATTAATAATCAATTTCAGATTCAAAGTGCTTCTCCAATTATTACTGAATTATTGAGATATCCAATTAATTCAGTTACTTCAATTCATTCAATGACAGTTGATACAGTTGATGAGTTTATAGATTACTTGGTTTTTTATTTTAAAGAAATTGATACTTATCTAGCTATTTGGGAACATGATTCTGATGGATATAAATTTCCTAACGAAATTTCTATTTTTTTAGGAAAAGATACTGGTGAAAATATCGGTAGTAGTTCTTTTTCTTTTTCTTTAAATATATTTAATATTTTAAATGATGTAATTAAGGCTACATTTAAACATTCAAAAGATAAAAAATTCGACACTGGGAAGGCTTTCCTTAGTTATGATCAAAGACTTATGCTAAGTGCTATTTTAATGTTCGGAAGTAATGAACACATAATCAAAGAGAATCCAAATGATTCCTACACTTATTTTATGATTGCTTTAGCTTATTTGAATTTAGGGCTGAAAGACTCATCTCTTAAATATTTAAAAATGGCATACCAACTTTATATTAAATCTGGTGATAAACGTCATACAAAAATGATAGAGAATCATATCAATTACGTTTCATCTAATAGTTAATATAGTAAATACAGGAATAAATTTCATGAAATCATTTGTAACGTCCTATGGCTGTATAGAGCAAAAGAATTCTAGTACATTGATAGCAACCGAAAATGATACTGGTCTTTATGTAAGTTTTAAAGTTATAGGCATAGTCATCTTGGCTATTTCTATTCAGATATTAGTTAGTTTTTTGTTTGTGAACACAGGCAATATTGAAATTACTCGCAATCAGATAGCACAAAGTTTACTAACTGCTTCTGCAACAAATTATTATTGGAGTATCGGTTTTTTAAGCCTCTTGATTATATCGTTGGCTCTAAAATTATTTATCTGGGGAGAAGAGAATAAACAAAAATATTTTAGATATTTATCTAAATATTTATCAGGATTGCTATTTTTTATCTCAGTATTTTTATTAATCAGTTTGACCAATATTCAAATTTTATCCCAGAGTCTATTTATTGCGATCACTAATTTTCCTGTTGGAATTTTATACTGTATTCTAATATTAGTTTTATTGTTTTTTGTGTATATAGGTATTAGTTTTTGGAAATCTCCTTACTCTTATTATAGAGAGAGGATTACCATTTTTAGCAAAACTCAAAATACTCTGATTCAAAAAATTACGCGCTATCCAATTCCTTTAATTATCTACAAAAATGGCAACTTTAATTTTGCTTCTTCATGGGTTGAGGCAAAATACGAATATCCACTGTCAGATATTATTTCTATTCATAGATATACTTCTGAAAAAAGTGATGAGTTTACTTATTTTGTGATGCTTCTTTTTTCAAAGACTAATACATATTTTCCCACTATAGAGAGTAGAAACATTAAGGAAAATAATCAAGTTTTAGATATTATTAGTACGTTTCTGAGTTTGCCTTGTGGCGAAGATTTAAGTAATTTATCAAGTTCTTTTATTAAGAATCACTTCCTAGTATCGCACAATCAAAAAATTTCTATAAGTGCCACAATGATGATGACAGAAAATCAAAGAAGACTGGCAGAAAATCCTCATGATCCTGATGCTTGTTTGATGTTGGGATTAGCTTTTATGGGTATTAATCAGTTTGACGCTGCTATCGAAAAGTTACAACAATCCAAAATACTATATGAAAAACTTGGAGAAAGACGACAATCGGTAAAAGTTGGTGATTATTTAGATGGACTGCAAGCTTATATGGCTTCTAAGTCCATCAAAAATTAAATCTAAAAATTTAAATTTGATGATTTTAAAAAAGTAGTAAAGAAAATTTATCTTCTGTCGCCAATATGATACACAAAACTTGATAAGTAATTATTGTTTGATCAATTTTCTATGCTTGGAAAAAAAACTATTCTAAATAAAACAGGTTGACAGCATAAAAATATATTTCCACAATCGTCAAATGTGAGTAGATTATTCAGGTTCAATTAACGAAAGGAGAGCAAGGTATATGTATACGCAGTTGTCTGATTATGAAAGAGAAATAGCTCTGAAATATCAATTTGGCAGGTTGATCAAAATTGATGAAATCCCTTGCAAAAATTATTTTGCACGTGATGAATTGATGAGGAATGTTATCCTGAGTTTGACAAGTGCCGCTTTTATGAGTTTTGGTCTGATAAAGCTGCAATCAAGGGATTAGAACAAGTCAAAAATCATTCTTTCCTATTGATCAGATTAAAGAGTTAAGATTTTATCTTGATAGTGATGATGATGGATTTACACTTCAACCTAAGCCAGAATTCGAGAATAACAAGAACTGGAAGTCCTGATCTTTCGGTAATAGAACTGTAGATATTCAGCACATTGACAACCCTCATCTATTCCTTGAAGTCCTAGAAATGTTCAAAGTACCTGTCAATCTTGGTGAGTTTCACGAATTAGCTAATATTAAGTAGAGGTAGGAGAAAAAAAATAACGCTGCTGAAAATTTCTGATTTGCTTTTAGGATTAGAGGATACTTAATTGCCTTTGCATAACCCCGAAATATTGAGGGGATACCATATATGGACTAAATCCACTATTCTTAGATCGGACAGAAAGCCATTATTTAGTTCTATATTGAATCCGAATTAATTTTTTGAGTATATAAAGCCATGAAATACAAAGTTCTTGAAGATAGCTCTAAACATCTGACTATTCAAATCAGCAATAAACGCGAACAAATACTTTTTACAAGTGTCACAATTGCTGGAATTTTTATCATTGTCTTTACATATCTAGGAGTCATTCCAAGTATGTTAGCTTTAGTTAATAAAGCTCCCAAAGAGTCTTTTCTAGCACCTAGTTATATACTAGGTGGTTTTATTTTAGCTTATGGAATAGTTAACTTTTTGTTCTTCTTTTCTGGCGTTATCATTTGTTCGTTTGATAAGTCACTACAAAAATTTACTATTCAGAAGAAAAGATTTTTTCATACTAGCATTGATGATTATCCTTTATCTGAAGTTACTGGAATTGAAGAATTAGGTATAAAGTCCGCAACTGAATTAATTGTTTGGCTTAGAAAGTCGAATCAAATCAGAGGAATCAAAATTTTTATAGCTAGAGCTTCAGGATATGGTGAATTTCATATATTATGGAGAAAAGTATCTGAATTTCTTAGAGAGCAGCCAACACAACTACTAAATAGACAGTGGATAATTGAGCAGTCAGAGGATATTTACAAAGTTTATAAAACTTTGGATATGTACAAAAATTCAGATATGATATCTTATACGATTGATAAGAGGAAAGGATTGCTGATTTACGAGCTTGATGGTAAAGAAGTTGATGAATATGAAATAGCAGGTATTAAGGACATTCAGGTTGAAGATAATCAAGATCAAAATGACGATGAGATGAGCGATCGCATTGTTCTAGAAATGAAAAATGGAGAAAAACGACCAATTTCTATTTATTGTTATTCTTCAACATCTGGCGCTCACCTTGTAGTTAGAAGTCTAAAATATGCAATTGGTTTGCAAGCATGGCTTCATTTATCGCCCGATATCCAAAAAGATTGGGAGCATCTCAATTAGGTTATGAATCAAGATTTTGAAATTATTAATTATCAATTATTAATCACTTATGAAAACATCTAAAATTGAACAGGAAATGGCTTTAAAATATAGATTAGGTGAAATTATCAAAATTGATGGAACTCCTAATAAAAATTATTTTGCACCAAATACATTTATAGGCACAATTTTTGTTAGTTTGGGAATTTCTGCTTTTTGTGGTGCTTGTCTTGGTTTACTACTTTTATTTATTCTGGAGTTACTCATTTATTCCTTGAAGTCCTAGAAATGCTCAAAGTACCTGTAAATGTTGATGCACTTCCTGAATTAGCTAATATTAAGTAGGGCATGATCATTTGGCTAACCATTTGCAGTTTATGCTTATTTAATGATGGGTAAATCCTGGTTTATTTCCCACATAGTATAGTTTTTTCATAATATGAAATAGAAAAACTATTAGTACCGCAAATGGCTATATTTATCAAGAAAGATGCAAACAATACTTTGATTCACGCTTATTTTAGTAAAATTTTTGCAGCAGTTTGTTAGAAAAGAACAGTACAAAAACTAACAAAGCTAACTGTATTTGCCAAGGTGCTAAAATCAAACTGAGAATCAGTGTGACAGCTGTAAACACACCTGCAATATAAGCAACTTCATCATTATGTTTGTTCCAAAAGTAACCAGTAATTAACCCAGTAAATAGTGGAATCAAAAAGAATAATGGCATTTTCCTAAATCCTGAACTAACATTTATAAGCCGGAAGCATGACATTTCCTAGCTATAGAGGTAATAAGAACTGATTATACACTTAAGTAAGTTTTCTTTACAATAGTTTGCTTAAATTTAATATTTAAATCAGTCCATCATATTGTGTGATTTTCTGGTAGATTATGATGTGTATAATACCCTCAGCTGATAAAAAAACTGGAAGATGTAAATTTAATTTTCCACATTATCAAAACAGCATGGGAATCTGGCTGTAAAATGTGCCATTTTTTAAGTAGTATTTTTCACTTCAACATCGAATGTTAAACATTCCTCAGCTACTAGCAACTGAACTAGAACTCAAGCTCCATCAGGTACAGAGCGCATTAGAACTGTTTTCCGAAGGTGCAACAATTCCCTTTATTGCTCGTTATCGTAAAGAACGCACTGAAGAAATGAACGAAGTGCAATTAAGGGACTTATCGGATCGTTACACGTACCTAACAGAATTAGAAGCAAGAAAGCAGGTGATCTTAAATGCGATCGCCGAACAAGGTAAACTTACAGAGGAATTACAAAATAAAATTACCTCTTGTTTACAAAAAACAGAACTTGAGGATCTATACTTACCGTACAAACCTAAGCGTCGCACCCGTGCTACCATTGCGAGGGAAAAAGGACTAGAACCTTTAGCAGCATTGATTAAATCATTAAATGTTAAAAATGGTGCATCTACTGATTTAGAAACAGCAGCAGCAAAATATATTTCTGAGGAAAAAGGTGTAAAAACTCCAGAGGAAGCATTAAAAGGTGCATCAGACATCTTAGCAGAAGAAGTTGCCGAAAAAGCAGAATCACGAGCCTATTTACGGGATTATTTATTAGATAAAGGTTTATTTATTTCCCACATTAAAAATGAACATCCCGAAGGTACAACCAAATTTGAAATGTACCGCAACTATCAAATCAAAGTTAAAAATATTGCCCCCCATAATCTCCTAGCATTATGTCGAGGAGAAGCAGAGAAAATACTAAACTTTGATATTGCCTTTGATGAAGATTTTGTTCTTTCCTATTTAGAATCTCAAGAAATAAAAACCAGAGTTAGAAACATTAGAGACTTCTATCAAGGGATGTTAAAAGATGCCTTTAACCGCTTGATGAAAACATCTTTAATCAGTGAAGTCATTGCCGCTAAAAAAACCTATTCTGATATTGAATCTATCAAAACCTTTGAAACCAACCTCCGGGAATTATTATTATCTGCACCGGCGGGAATGAAACCAACCTTAGCTATAGATCCAGGGTTTAGGACTGGGTGTAAAGTTGCAGTTTTGGATCAAACCGGTCAATTTTTAGAATATCAGGCCGTATTCCCCCACCAAGCGGCAGAACAAAGACGAAAAGCTGGACAAACCATTAAACAACTGATTGAAAAATACAACATTGAATTAATCGCTATTGGTAACGGAACAGCATCCCGTGAAACCGATGAATTTGTGGCAGAAGTATTAACAATCTGTGAACAAAAACCGATTAAAGTCATGGTAAATGAATCTGGAGCTTCTATTTATTCAGCCAGTAAAGTTGCACTGGAGGAATTTCCAGATTTAGATATTACTGTTAGAGGTGCAATTAGTATTGGCAGAAGATTACAAGATCCCTTAGCCGAATTAGTAAAAATTGACCCCAAATCAATTGGTGTGGGACAATATCAACACGATGTTGATCAAAAACTCCTGAAAAAGAAACTGGATGAAACAGTAGAAAGTTGTGTTAACTATGTGGGAGTAGATTTGAATACTGCATCTAAAGAATTGCTGACATTTGTATCTGGAATTACCCCTACAGTTGCTAACAATATTATTGCTTACCGCAACCAAAATGGTGTTTTTAAAAATCGTAAACAACTGTTAAAAGTAGCGAAACTAGGACCAAAAGCCTTTGAACAAGCGGCAGGTTTTTTAAGAATTAGAGATAGTGAAAATCCCCTAGATAATACCGCAGTACATCCAGAAAGTTATCAAGTTTTAGAAACCATAGCTAAAGATTTACAAGTACCCTTAAAACAGGTAACACAAATAGCTGAAAAACTGCAAAAAACCAACCTAAAAAAATACGTTACTGATAGTATTGGTGAACCCACACTGCGGGATATAATTAGTGAGTTAGAAAAACCAGGTAGAGATCCCCGTGCAGAGTTTAAGTATGCGACCTTTAAAGAAGGAATTAAAGAAATTAGTGATTTAAAAGAAGGAATGGAACTAGAAGGAATTGTTACCAATGTGGCTAATTTTGGTGCATTTGTGGATATTGGAGTTCATCAAGATGGCTTAGTTCATATTTCCCAACTTGCGGATAGATTTGTAGATGATCCGAACAAAGTTGTGAAAGTTGGACAAGTAGTAAAAGTCAGGGTTTTAGAAATAAATGAAAAATTAAAACGTATTGGTTTATCAATGAAACTAGTTAAACAATAAAACTCAGTTTTAATTAATTTCCCCGCGCACTAAAATTACTGTACTATCAACACCAGAAGCAATTGTTTCGGGAATATTTCCCTGAATTGCTTGTTGTAATAAACCTTCACGGGAAGCACCTAAAACTACCACATCATAGCGTCTTCTTCTCACTAAATTAATCACACCTTCAGTTACAGACTCAGCTTCTATCGGTGTAGCAACTATTTTAGTTTCTGAGTTGAGATTACGCATTAATTGTTTAGTAGATTCTTGTAAAATTGTCATATCTGGTTGTGATTCTGAAGGTGTAAATACTTGGGTAAGGCGAATTTCGGCGTTATTTCCTAAAGTAATTAAAGCTGGTAATAATTTAATTGCTATGGGTGCATTTGGTCCGCCTCCCATGGGAACTAACCAACGATTAAAATGTAGATGTTCGGAATAATTGCCTAATTTGACAACCACTACATCACAACTTGCTTGACGAATTATAGTATCTACAACTGTGCCAAAAATACGTCCAGGGGTAAAGGTGTTACCTTTCCAACCCATGAAAATTAAATCTATATGTCGTTCTTTGATTGTTTCTAAAACTGCTTCAGCAATATCATGAGCGACTCGGATTTGTGTATGAATAGGAATATGCCATTTTTTAGCTAAAATTTCTGCCTTTCTTAATAAACGCCGACTTTTAGCGGTTCTAACTGTGGTTTCCGATGGGGAACTATGACGAGATACTAAGATAATTTGCAGACATTCTAATTCATAATGGCGATCGCGGGCAATTGTAGCCGCCATTTTTAAAATAGTTTCTGCGGTTTCTGGGTTAGCCAATGTGACTAATAATCTCCCTCTACCAATACTCGGTGATCGGGTTTGGTAAACTACATAGGAAGGTTCTGGTTGGGGACCAGAAATACTATTTTTACAATTGAGATGATCTGCTTCTGCTCTAATAATATCTGCACGGGTAATAATGCCAATTAATTTTTGTTTTTCTACTACTGGTAAACGACTAATTTGATAGCGATCCAGTAAATAAAGTACATCTCCTAATGTCTGTTTAGGCTTAATTGTGACTGGTTTAGGTGTCATTATTTCCCCCACTAAACCATGATTAGATGGATAACGATTTTGTAAATCTGATTGAGTGATAATCCCCACTAATTTATTTTTTTCTACTACTGGAAAACCACGATGATGAGAACTAGAAAATGCTTGAATAGATTCTTCAATAGACATTTCTATATCTAAAGTTTCTACCCGTCGCTGCATGACATCCTGGGCGGTTAACTGGGTTAATATGCCTTCAATGGGAGCATCTTTTTGTAATTTAATTCCATTGAGGAGTAAAAGTTTGTCATAGAGTGAACCAGGGACAATTTGATCAGCTACTAAATAAGAGGTGACAGAAACAATCATTAAAGGTAATACTAAATTAAAATCTGTCGTCATTTCAAAAACTATAACAATAGCTGTAATGGGAACTTTAGAAACAGCACTAAAAAATCCTCCCATTCCTGCTAAAGCATAGGTGTTAATAGATCCCAAACCCCATAATTGAAATTCACAAACGCCGACAATATGACCCAAGCAAGAACCTAAAATTAAACTAGGTGCAAATAAACCCCCTGGTGCGCCAGAACCAAAGGCGACTAAAGTTAAAATAAACTGAGTAATAAAGGTAATTCCTGCTAATAATAAATTAGGTTCACTGGCAATCATATATTCTCGTAAACCAGCATTATCACGATAATATTCTGGTAGTAATGCCACAATTAAACCTGAAATTAAACCAGCTAAGGCTACTCGCAGGGGTAAACTAATATGTAATCGCCGATAAGTTTTAATGCTGAAAATTAAGCCGTGATGAAATACTGCACTTAACAAGCCAATGAGTACACCTAATAGTAAAAAAATCGGAATTTCTAGTAAAGAAAACTGACTAGAATAATTCATTAATTCTAAGTTCAGTTGTAAACTGCCACCACCTAACCAGCGGGAAATTACCCCACCAATAAAACAGGCAATTATTGCCGTACCTAAAGTTATACCTGATAAATCTTTGAGTAGTTCTTCAATGATAAATAATACGCCGGCCAGGGGGGCGTTAAAAGCAGCGGATAAACCTGCACCAGCACCAGCGGCAATCATTTGGCGACGATGTTCTGGGGATGTGGGGACTAAATCACTCATTCCCGCTGCTAAACCTGCACCGACTTGCACTGTTGGCCCTTGTCTTCCCAAGGTTAAACCAGCACCTAAAGTCATCATGGCACTCAGTAGTTTTACTGCTGCTACTCGCCAAGATAAATTAACAGGAAAGTTGGCTAAGGTGGCTTTGACTTGGGGAATACCGCTACCTGATGCTTCTGCTGCTAACCGCTGTACTAATAACCCGGCTAAAAACCCAAAACACATTCCTATGGCTGGTAAAACTAACCATGCTGGTAAAAGATAGGTTGTGTGGACTCGCCATGTGCCTAACCATCCTGATCCTTGTTTAAGTAATACTGCTGATAAAGCGGCAACAATACCAATAATGGCAGCTTCAGCGTTAGCATAGCCCGTGGAAGATATCGCTAAATTGTGTCTGGGCTTCCATAAGTTGCGAAACTTGCTGATCAGCTGTTGGGGAAGCAGCATATTTATATGAGTTTAAACTTCAAAATTCAAGCTGAGTGTATCTATTAATCATGATTTTCTATAATTACTCCTTAGTCAAATTACATTTTTTTAACTCTGAGATGATCAACCGTAACTATTAACTACTTTTCCCTGTGGTGAAGAGTCCTTCTAGTATCAATGATGGGGTGTAACAAGATCCATTCCATTCTGGATCGCCACCTATTTTCACTATTTGTTTGAGGGTGGTGTAAACGTTACCTGCCACCATTGTATCTTTGACTCTACCAATAATTTTTCCGTTTTTGACCCAGTAACCTAAGTCTACATTGATGGAGAAATCACCGGAAATTCCTCCTCCTCCTCCTAACATTTGGTCAACAATTAAACCTTCATCCATGGTTTGAATTAGTTCTTGCAAGGATGCAGTACCGGGTTGAATGAGGAAGTTAAATAGGCCGGGAGTGGGATAACTACCCAAGCCAGGGCGAAAACCGTTACCTGTACTACCTATTCCTAATTGTCTGCCAGTGGTGTGATCGCTGTAAAAATTCCGTAAAATACCGTTTTCGATGAATACTAAGGATTTGGTGGGGTTGCCTTCATCGTCAAAGGGACAACTATAGGGTCCTGCTTCGGGATTTTGGTAGAGGGTAAGGGTGGGACTGACAATGGCTTTACCTATTCTTTCTGCCCAAGGGGAAGCCCTTTCTAAAACTTGTTTACCATTTAATGCAGCTTGTACTGTTCCCCACAGCATATCCGCAGCTTTGGAGGTAAATAATATGGGGAATTTCCCGCTGGGGGTGGAAATGTTTTCTTTAGCCCAGTTTAGTCTTTGTAGGATTTGGTGTGCTAATTTTTCTGGGTTAAGTTCTCCTCGTTGGGTTTGTCCATCAGCGACACTGAGGAAATCGTCACCTCTCACCCATTCTGCTGCCATATAGCAACTGAGAGTAGTGTCGGTGTAGTAGCAATCTAAACCTTGGCTATTGACTAACCTGGTATTTTCCACATCGCATTCCCAGTCACTGGTACAGAGAACATCAGGATATACTTCCCGAATCAGGGCGATCGCCTGTTTAGACCAATCTATTAAGGTTTGCACTGACACATCTTTCCCCAAGTCGGGATAATTGGGCTTGGAGTTAGTGACTAATTCTACAGGTTCTCGTTCATTGAGTTGACTTAAAGCTAATGCTCTTTCTACCATCCCTTGAGGATCTACAGAACCATAGGCTACTGTGAGTCCTGGGCAACCCTTTCGCCACAGTCGCAGTGCAGTACCTTCAGATTGACTGGTTTCTATTTGTTTTAGGCGGTTGGCCTCAAAAAACACAGGTCGAGAAAGCGATCGCGACTGATACACTTCCGCAGACTCTGCGCCAGATTTCAAAGCAATTTCTAGCAGCTGTTCCGCTAGTGTATCTTGTGACAAATTTGCAGAACCCATTTCCCTTATTGAATTGTGGACGTTAGATGGTCAACCTTAGATAGACCTGGCCATTATCTCATTAGTCAGTTGCCAGTGATCAGGAGTTTTAGGAGATGGGGAGTCAGGGGAAGCAGAGGGAGATGGGGAGGTTTATTAACCAATCACCAATCACCTTTTAAACATTCACCTCTTGTAACAGCCAAAAACCCTCAAAAGACTGTGCTGCGGGGTCAGACTGTACACCAATAAAATGCACTCCATTGGCGTTTTGCTTAGTTTGTTCAAAACCTTCGGCTTCTTTGAGGAGTTGGGGAGTTCTGATATTAGCCACAACCCAGCTTTCTGTTGCGCCGGTTTCTAAAATCAGTCTATTTTCTGGTTTTGTCTCATATCTCAAGTAGGCCATCTCTAAACCAGACATCCAACCAGCAATAGGTAAAGCCCTGGGGGAGAAAATTAAAATTCCGGGAATACGAGTTTCTGGTGATAATTGCGCTAATTCTAAGGGAAAAGCCTCACCAAAGCCAATTTCCCACTCTGGCATATCTGCAAAATCACTAGCTTCTAAAGTTACAAATGCCCATTGTTTACCTTCTAAGGCATCTGGTAAACGTTGGGGTAAAGGTCTTTCTAACCGTACAGATGGGTTTGTTTTCCCCTGATATCCTGGTTCTTGGGGATAAACTTCCTCCATCCGCTGTTTTATCCATTGGCTGAGAAATAAAGTCCGACGACTAGGTAAGGCTGGAATACCCGCATCTTGACAGGCTTTAGTAATCATATTATTCATTTGCCGCCGGAAAAAGCGAACTTTTATAGGAGCTTCACCTGCTTTATCAATTGCTTCCTGTAATGCCGTCCTTAACCAAACTGAGTTTACCTGGGTACTAGGGCAATATTGAGCATAGCGAAACAGGGAATCAGTTTTAGCGCGGACATCCGATGGACTTTCGCAAATTAAAACTTCCCAAACTTTTTTTTGGTTTTCGTCCAAAATTGGACGGGAGTAAAAATCGAGTTCCCAAATATTGCCCATGTTATGCGGTGAAATCTAGCAAGTTTATATTTTCTTATATTTTCAGTCTAACATTTTTACCAGCATGGAAAATATCAACTTGACACCCTTTACTGCTACTATTCCTAATACCAATTCTGTATGAAGATGCGCTAAATTGGGAAAAGGAGTATTTGGTATAACAGATACTAATTAAATTTTCCTAAAAAAGCATTTTTTAGAACCAGTAAATAGGTTAAGTTTAATAAACCAATTACCAATTATTACCAATTACCAATTATCCACTTCCACAAAGGATGACTAGAACCTTGTTGACGTATCCGAAAAACCTGTTTTTCTAAACGTTGTTTTTCTGGTTGTGGTAAACCGATCAAAATATTGCGACTTTGCCAAACTAACACAGAAACTGTCATGCCAATACAAAAGGCTAAACCCACAGCAGCAAAAGGATGAAAAGCCAGCGCGTATCGCACCGCTACCCAAGTAAAATATTGTTTCCACAATAAAAACTCGTTACGTAAGTCCCACAAACTCACAGGAACAATTATTACCCACAAACAGCCAACAAATAACCATCTACCATATACCGTTAGCTGGTGTAAACGCTGTACTTGTTCAACAAAAATAGTATCAGAAGTATCAACATCAAAGTCATTAATTGCTGGTTCTTCCTGTGAGTCCATAGGTTATTCTAGGCAGACGTAGGGTTAAGCTAACTATCCTCAGAACCGATAGCTGTATCAATTGTTTCTATTGTATCTTTTTCAGTGCGTTCTCGCCACCAAGACAGTAAGGTACTAGCAATGAAGATACTAGAATAAGCACCGGCGATAAAACCAATAATTAAAGCCAGGGAAAAGAACCGTAATGTTTCCCCACCAAACAGGAAAATAGCCAATAATGACAGCAGTGTTGTTAAAGTAGTATTGATTGACCTAGACAAAGTTTGATTAACAGCATCATCAACAATCTCTGCGATTGGTGTTTGAGGATGGGTTTTTATATTTTCCCGAATCCGGTCATAGATTACCACCGTATCATTAACCGAGAAACCTGTAATAGTCAGCAGTGCCACAATAAACAGACTATCTACTTCTATCCCTGCAACCAAACCCAAAATTGAGAATATCCCCACAGTCACGAAGATATCATGAAACAAAGCCACCAAGGCAAAAACTGCATAGTCTAGCTGGAAGCGGACGCTTAGGTAAAGAGTAATACCAATAAAAGCAACTACTAAAGCTAAAACCCCGGATCTAAACAGTTCTTTTCCTAGTGTTGGGCCGACGGAGTCAATTTGATTTTTTTGCGGATCAAAAGCACCGACTTTTTCAATTAAAGCTGTTTGTAACTGGGTGCGTTCCTCAGTGGTCAGGTCTTTGGTGCGGATGGTAATACCATTATTTTCTCGGTTATCCTCCGAGATTAACTGAATACTACTGTCGGCGAATCCTTGTTCTTTGGCAACTTCTCGGACAACATTAATATCTATGGGTTGGTCACAGTTACCAGGCTGATTACAATCCCTAACTAACTGCAATCTTGTGCCACCGATAAAATCTAAACCAGGACGCAGAGGTGCTTTAATGTTGGGATTTTGCCAAGATATCACCATTGAGATGATGCCACTGAGAATAATAACAGCGGAAATACCCCACCAGAGTGATCTTTTTTGATTTATATGTAACGTCATTTTGCCACCTCTGCTTTATTTACTACTTGCAGATTCGGACAGTACAGGTTTGTTTTTCGCCAAGCAGGATTGGAAATAGCTATAAACATCAAGGTTCGACTACAGGTAATAGCAGTAAACATACTTACGCCAACTCCCAAAGCCAAGGTCAGGGCAAAACCTTTAACTAAGCCAGAACCTAACCAAAATAGGGCTGCACAAGAAATCCAGGTAGTAACATTACTATCTAAAATACTGGAAAATGCCCGGTAAAAACCAGATTCTACGGAACGATATAAAGACTTACCTGATCGTAATTCTTCTCTGGTGCGTTCAAAAATTAATACATTTGCATCTACCGCCATCCCAATACTAAGAATAAAACCAGCTATTCCCGGTAAGGTTAAGGTAACACCTAACAAAGCAAAGGTAGCCCAAGTGAAAAGAGAGTAAACAACGAGGGATACATCAGCAATAGCTCCCGGTAGTCTGTAGTATGCAACCATAAAAATTAATACTAAAATCAGACCACCAATAGCCGCGTAAATACTGCTTTTAATGCTATCTTTACCCAATGTCGCACCTACGGTTCTGCGCTCAACTATTTCTACTGGTACGGGTAACGCGCCACCTCTTAACTGTACACCTAAATCATTGGCTTCTTCTACTGTAAAGCTACCTTGAATTACTGCTCTTCCGCCAGTAATACCTGTGGCGGCAAATTCTACGGGAACTCCAGGGGAACTAATTAATTCATTATCCAAGAAAATACCAATGGTGCGCCCTGTTCCAGCGAGGTTTTTAGTCAGGTTAGCAAACAGTTCTCCACCTTTGGCATCAAACCGTAAAGCTACATCCCAGTTAGTACCTTGGGTTGACTCTCCTTGAGCATCTTGGAGATATTTACCTGTTAATGGTGGA
Organism: Okeanomitos corallinicola TIOX110; assembly: GCF_038050375.1. Classification (NCBI taxonomy): domain Bacteria; kingdom Bacillati; phylum Cyanobacteriota; class Cyanophyceae; order Nostocales; family Aphanizomenonaceae; genus Okeanomitos; species Okeanomitos corallinicola. Next base: position 2,478,077 of record NZ_CP150886.1, read on the forward strand.
TCGGTACTTTCAAATAATTCGGCAAGTGCTTCATTATTGTTTTTTAATCCTGCCCGATTTTTCTCAATCGCCTCTTGATCATTGCTTTTTCTTAACTCTTTTTGCTTGTCTTTTAGTTCAATTTGTGACGCTCTCAACGCCAATAATTGGGTATCTGTATCTGGTTTTTGGGCTTTAAATTCTAACTGTGCTGTACCACCTAATACCCTTTCTGCCTGTTCTGGGTCATTGACTCCAGGTAATTGGACTAAGATTTTATCAGTACCAACAGTTTGAATAACTGGTTCAGAAACACCAAGACCGTTAACACGACCTTCAATAACTTTCTGTACAGCTTCTAACTCTCTTTCGGTGATTTCCTGAATGTCTTCAGTGGTTTTCACCTGAATTGTAAGCTGTGATCCTCCCCGTAAGTCTAGTCCTAAAGGCACGGGAATGGTGTATATCACCGTAATTGCGGCGATTACCAATACTATAATTAACGCCAATAGCGATCGCTGTTTTTGCATACTTTCACTCACAACTGACAAAGGTTATAATAGCTTTCTTTTTGTCAGGTGTGAGAGGTTATTTCAGAGGGGGAGTGGGTGAGGGGGTGAGGAGGAGAAAAATTTGTTCCATGTCACCTGTCACCAATCACCAATCACCTAAACTCGCGCAGCTACCATCTTCTGGACAGCTTCGACAATTTGCTCTGGTTGGACAATGGTCAACCGTTCTAAATTACCGTTGTAAGGTGTGGGAATATCTTGGGAAGATAACCGCAGTACAGGCGCGTCTAACTCATCAAATAATCTATCATTGATGGAAGCGGTTAACTCTGCACCTATCCCTCCAGTTCTCATACATTCTTCGACCACAATGACACGGTGGGTTTTGCGAATGGAAGCACCGATAGTATCAAAATCTAGAGGTTTGAGGGAGATTAGATCAATAACTTCTGGATCATATCCTTGTTTTTCCAAGGTTTTCACCGCTTGCAGGACATGATACCGCATTCGTGAATAGGTCAAGATTGTCACGTCTTTTCCAGAACGTACTACTTCCGCCTTATCTAGTGGTAGTACATATTCTTCTTCTGGTAGATTTTCTTTTAAGTTGTAAAGTAAAACGTGTTCAAAGAACAAGACTGGGTTATCATCGCGGATGGCGGCTTTCAGTAACCCTTTAGCGTTATATGGTGTGGAACAAGCGACGATTTTTAATCCTGGAACTGCTTGAAAATATGCTTCTAGTCGTTGAGAGTGTTCTGCACCTAGTTGTTTTCCCACACCCCCAGGGCCACGAATTACCATCGGGATTTTAAAGTTACCACCAGATGTGTAGCGTAACATACCCGCATTGTTAGAAATTTGGTTAAATGCTAGGAGCAAAAAGCCCATATTCATCCCTTCGATGATAGGTCTTAATCCTGTCATTGCTGCTCCTACAGCCAAGCCTGTAAAGCTATTTTCGGCAATGGGTGTGTCTAGAACTCGCAGATCACCATACTTGTTGCACAGGTCTTTAGTTACTTTATAAGAACCGCCGTAGTGTCCTACGTCTTCGCCTAAGATAAATACGCTAGAGTCGCGGGACATTTCTTCATCAATTGCTTCCCGGAGAGCGTTGAAAAATAGTGTTTCTGCCATTTAGACCTTTATCACAGTTTATAGTTATCAAATTTTATCTTGCCTCCGTCCCCAATAACGTCAGCGATCGCACTCTTATTGAGGATGGGTAATTGGTAATGGGTAAACTACTCTCACCAGTCACCAGTTCCCTATTCCTGAACTATCTCATACAAATCTTCTATCATAACATCAAATAGGCGTGCCAATTTATGAAGAGATGTCACATCCACTGAGGCCAAGCCTGGGGACTTAGCATAATTTTTGAGCGTGGTGTATGCAATTCCTGAACGATCAGAAACTTCTTTTAACGTCCAACTCTTCTGAGCCGCAAATTCTTTAATCCGCAACCTCACCAAACCCATATTTGACAAAAGCCTAATAATAGTCTTAAATACTTATAGCATAAAAAGCGACCGCCCCTAGTCTACCAAACGAAAGAGCGATCGGCAAGCTAAAATAGAATTCCAATCTTCTAGCATTTGTCACCTAAAAATTAGGTTCATCTTACCAAAAGACAGAAATCTTTAATCATGATCACAATTGAAGCAACAAACTCCAACTACGTCAACCCATTATTTCGCTTTGTCACCCCAGAAGCAGTAGCTTTACTATTAAAAATACCTGTTGAGCAAATCAAAAAAATCCGTTGTTGGCCGCACGTCATCCTAGTAATTTCTGAACATCTAGTCAGATTTGTCAGTTATGCGGACTTACCACCAATTCTAGATGCAGAACCACCCACAGATAAGGATACTCTGACTTGGCGCAAACGCTGGCGTAAACTCAAAACCTATAAAGCACCAACTTTTTGGCAAGATTTTTATACTCAAAAGTACAAACAAGCTACAAATAAAGGTACATTATTAGGCTGGCAAGAAATAGTAAATAAAATCAAGTTTGCCTTCTCAAATAAATCAATACAAGCGCTAAATAGTGTTTTTCAAGAAACTTATAATCATCATTTATTTTATCAACACTCCCTGAGTTGAAATCTAACCATTTAGCTAATTTTTCCTTATTGTCCTAAATAAGCTTCTAAAACTTGGGTATTGGTTTGAATTTCTGTGGGAGTACCAACGGCTAAATTTTGTCCTTCTGCTAGTACCCATACGCGATCGCACAAAGACATAATTACATCCATATTGTGTTCAATAATGAGAAAAGTTAACCCGTCTTCTCTGTTCCATTTGAGAATGCGATCGCAAATATCATCAATTAATCGCGGATTGACACCCGCAGCAGGTTCATCTAATAAGATTAACTTAGGATTAGTCATTAAAGCCCTACCCATTTCTAACAGTTTACGCTGTCCACCAGATAAACCACCGGCATAATCATTTGCTTTTGTTTCTAATCCTACAGATTCTAACAAAAACATCGCTCTTTCTTTCAGTTCTCTTTCTTCTCTGGCAACAATATGATGCTGAAATTGAACTTGCCAAAAATTCTCCCCGGTTTGTTTTTGTGCTGCTAACAGCATATTTTCTAAAACCGATAAACGCGATAGAGTTTTTGCTACTTGAAAAGTACGAATTAAACCTTGTTGGGCAATTTGAAATGGTTGTAAATTGTGGATAGGTTCACCATCAAAAATTACCTTTCCTTGATCTGGACGAATAAAATTAGAAAGTAAATTAAATAAAGTCGTTTTCCCAGCACCGTTGGGACCAATTAAACCAGTAATACTACTTTTATTAACTTCTATTTTTGCATCTTTAACGGCTTGGATCCCACCAAAAGTTTTATTTAGTCCGGTAGCAGCTAATAGGGGTAGTTGAGGAGATTCAATATTATTTACCATGATGATTTTTAGTTTTATTTTAACCTTCAGTTGTCAGGACATGAGGGAGGAGTGGGTAAAGGGGTGAGTGGGAGAATAAATAACCCAATTACCTATTACCTATTACCTATTTACTCAAAGTAAGTTCTTCCTTTTTACCTAGAATACCTTGAGGTCGCCAAATCATTAATACCATCAGAATTAGACCGATAAACATAATTCTAAAAGCACCGATTCTTTCTGCATCTAGACGAATAATTTTTATTTTTGGTAAGAATTCCCTGGTTAAAGCATCATAGGCGAAATAAATAACTGAACCTAAAATCGCGCCAATATTATTCCCAGAACCGCCTAAAATAATCATAATCCAACCATCAAAGGTAAGTTGTGGTTGAAAATTATCAGGATAAATTGCGCTTAGTTGCCAAGCAAAGAAAGCACCAGCAACACCTGCGATCGCACCACCCAACATTAAAGATTGTAACTTGTACCAAAAAACATTTTTACCCAAAGCTTTGGGTATTTCTTCATCTTCGCGGATAGCTTTAAGAACGCGTCCCCAGGGAGAATTAACTAAAAATTCTAACCGCCAGAATACGAAAGCTAATACTAATAAAGCCAACAACATTAAACCTGCTTTCGGATTGTAATTATACAGTCCCAATGTGCCAGAGATATCAATGGCAACTGATAATAAACCCAGAATAATACCTACTACCAACCGAGAAATAAATTCTTTTTTCAGAGAAACATTGGCAGAATTGTGAGCAGTTTTCACCCAACGCCAGAGAGAGAATAAAGTGATAATTGTCAGTAAAGTAAGTATCCCAATCATCAAAAATCGGACAAATAAATTAGGGCTTGTACTCAGAGGAATAGTATAACTTTGGACACCAAAAGCACCAGACACCCAGCGATCGCCCACTGGTAACTCCTGGTTATTGATCACCAATCTAATTAACTCTCCTGTACCAATAGTAACAATACCCAGATAATCTTCCCGTAAGCGCAAAGTGGCAAAACCAATCACCAAACCCAACAAAGCTGCCACAATTGCCCCAGCAATAGCAGAGAATAATAGAGGTACACCCTTTAAACTTAGCAACACCGTAGTGTACGCGCCCAAAGTCATAAAAGCAATATGACCAAAATTAATTAATCCGGTAAAACCCCATTGTAAATTTAGTCCCAGCCCAAACAAAGCAAAAGTGGCGGCAGAAATAGCCAGAAAAATCAGGTATTCAATCATAATTAGTTCTTAGTCATTAGTCATTAGTTATTTAGTTATTTAGTTATTAGGTATGGGCAGTGATTCACCTTTTCATTTCTTCCTACTCCTTACTGCCTGTCTATGGAAATGCAACGGAATAGATTGTAGTGTATCTTAGGTAATGTTAACTATAGATTGGCAATATTTCTATCGTTGTTAGGTAAAGTTGGAAATGAATTTACTACGAATCAGGATGCACCATCTCATCGAGCAAATATCTGATGAAGATCTACAAATAGTTTGGGGAGTTGTTCAAGCTTTGTATTTTGACTCCTATATGCTTAAAGCCATAAAGGAAGTAAAATCATCACAGCATCCCTGGGACATACTCAATCATGATGAGGCAATCAGACAGTTAATGTTTATGTGAGTAAGTTAACAAAAAATTGGTGAGTAAGAGTGAATCTGGAAGTAGAAGTCCGCTACGCAAAGTCTTTTTTGGCAGACCTAAAAAGTTTAGAACCCGTGGCCTATGAACGGGTCTACAATTTTGTATTTGTTGAATTTACAGAAAATAAATGGCATTTGCACAACCTACCAAAGCTGCGACAGCTAGATGAGCAAGGTATTTTTTATCGTTTTACTATAGATAATTATCTCATAGGTATAGAAATTAGGGGGGAATTAGTGAAATTCTTACGTGTCCTTCCTATGCCAGATGTGTGAATTTGACCAGAAACCAAAAATAAAACTGGTGAAGATTTATTTGACTTTAGTCGGAATCTCAATTATAAACTGAGTACCTTTTCCTTCCACAGAGGAACATTTTAACAAGCCCTTGTGTTTTTCTGTAACTATTTGATAGCTAATAGAAAGTCCAAGTCCAGTCCCTTTACCTATAGATTTAGTTGTGTAGAAAGGGTTAAAAATACTTACCACCACTGATTCTGGAATTCCTATTCCATTGTCAGTAATGATAATTTTTACTCGATTGTCACTAGACTTTTCTGTGGAAATTTTAATATAACCAGTTTCTTGTTTCTCTTGTTGATATTGGCAATCGCTATATTTTTGTTCTATGGCATCAATAGCATTGCTAATTATGTTCATAAACACTTGATTCAGTTGCCCTACATAGCATTCTACCAGTGGTAAATTGCCATAGTTCTTAATCAATTGAATCTTAGGACGTTCTGATTTTGCTTTCAACCTGTTGTCCAGAATAGTAATGGTACTATCAATACCTTCATGTAGATTCACATTCTTGACTTCTGCTTCATCTAACCGAGAAAAGTTACGTAGAGAAAGAACAATTTCCCGAATCCGGTTAGTACCTAATCGCATGGACTGAAGCACTTTTATCATATCTTCAGTTATAAATTCTAGATCAATTGCTTCTATTTCTGCTTGTATTTCTGATGATGGTTCAGGATAGCGTTGCTGATATAACTTGATTAAGTTTAATAAATCTTGGGTGTATCCTTCAATATGATCTAAATTACCATGAATAAAGTTAACGGGATTATTAATTTCATGGGCTACACCTGCTACCATTTGCCCTAAACTCGACATTTTCTCGCTCTGAATCATTTGCATTTGGGTATGTTGCAGTTCTATCAAAGCTTTTTCAAGTTCATTTGTCTTTTGTTGTAAAGCTATTTCAGCTTGTTTTCGATCAGTAATATCTCGTGAAATTCCTACAGTTTGAATTACACGCCCTTCTATATCAAAGATTGCGTTTTTAATGGTGCTGAAAGTATGAACTACTCCATCATGGCGGGTAACAGGTTCTTCCAATAACATAGTTTTGCCAGTATTGAAAACGTAAGCATCATCTTTAACATATTGCTGTGTATAATCGGGATTATTGAATGGAGCATCAATAATTGCTTGCAGCTGTTCCATAGTCATGGCATAGTAATCACGAAATGCTTTATTAGCATAGATAATACGTGATTCTGCACCTTTACAGAGAACAAAATCTGGAATGGAATCGAGGATTTGTTGATAGAGATTTTTTACTTCTAATAATTCCTTTTCAGTCTTTTTACGCTCTGTTATTTCCGTATTAGTGCCAATAAGTCTATAAATTTCTCCTTGGTCATTTTTGGAGGGAGACAGTGTTGTCAAAAACCATCGTGTCTCTTCATTGAAGTGAACAGACTCTTCGTATGAGATAGTAGTTCCTGCTCGCATACACTGCTGATAGGTTTCTTCAAAGCGAAGTCCAGTTTCTTCTCCAAATACTTCAAAAGCAGTTTTACCCTGAACCTGCTGAGTAGTCAAACCAGTAATTTTTTCAATTAATGGATTGAAACTGAACATGCGAAATTCACGTGTTTTTGTCACATCTATGACGAAAATACCCACTTCTGCTGTTATATAGATACTTTGTAAAAATTCCTCTCGTTGACGCAGTTGTTCTTCTACCTGTTTGCGTTCTGTCACATTCCGGCAAACAATTACACCACCGTGAATCTTACCTTGATCATCTACAAGAGGTGTCCCATTAACAATAGTCCACATTCCTTCTTGATCTTGCTCATGTTGGCTAAATACTTCTAGATTGTCGAAACTTTCACCATTTAAGGTACGTAATAGAGGAATTTTTACTGTTGGAAATGGCATAATCTGATCTGGACGAAATAGTTCATAATGCTGTGACGATTCCTCTGATTGGGTTTGTGTACTATTGCTACCGTACATCTTAGAAGCTGCTGGGTTCACGATGACACATTTTCCCTCTTTATCAGCGACAATGACCCCATCACTGATGCTATTAAGGATCAGTTGTAATAAATTGGTTTTTTCTTGGAGTTCTATTTCAACAGATTGGCCTTCGCTTTCTTGATTTATATCTTGATGTTGATCTATTTTTTTATCATGAGTATCTAACTTACGTAAATACGCTAGTTCCTGTTCTAGCTTATTTACTTTCTGTCGCAATGAGTGTATTTCTTGCTTGAGAGTTTCAGTTTCATTTATATTAGGTTGATGATCAGAGGATGTTATAATAGTTTCAGATAAATGATCCATATTAAATCTGTGAGTGTTTGTATAATCAGAGAAAAACTCTAGACCACAGGAATTACGCAAAATCTAATGAAAGTATTAGCAATGCCTGAGTTACTGTTACGCAAGAATAAAGTTTCTGGTCACATAGCCCCTAAGTCTTACTAAAAGTTAGTTTGTATATATTATATATAAAGTATGTGAACTAAGCGTATATTAATAGCTGCGTTGAGAAGTAAAAGTAAATAATTATTAAAAAATAGTCCCCAAGAGGTGATGAACAAATGATGGGGAGTGTATGGATATTTATTCCTACTCAGCACCTACAGTTTTTACCGTGATGGAAGTATGGTAGTTGAGTGTATTATTACTTTTACCTTATTTAAGATACATTATTATGAATGTGTAGACAAGCGATCGCCCTAAATCAGCCCTAAATCATGAGATTTTGGATTGATTGGACGGAGAAATCTAAGTGCTTGTTACCATCAAATAATTATTTATAGTTTTACTAATCAGCAATCGTCAGCCACCTGACTACAAACTGTATAAGACAAAGCAGGGATCGCCAGAACCATACATTAAACTGGAGTTTGACCAATATATTTGAGAATTCCCTCTTATGGATGCTAAGGCACTTTGGCAACGATACCAAGATTGGTTATATTTCCACGAGGGATTAGGACTGTATCTAGATATCAGCCGGATGCGGTTTGATAACGCCTTCGTGGAATCGTTGCAGTCAAAATTTGAAAAAGCATTTGCGGATATGGTCGCCTTAGAAAAAGGTGCGATCGCCAATCCTGACGAAAATCGCATGGTAGGACACTACTGGTTGCGGAATCCAGACCTAGCACCCACCCCAGAACTGACCCAAGAAATTGTTCAAACCTTAGAACAAATCGAAACTTTTGCGGATCAGGTGCATACAGGTGCAATTCATCCCCCCAAAGAAAGCTGCTTTACGGACGTTATTTCCATCGGTATTGGTGGTTCAGCATTAGGTCCCCAGTTTGTTGCTGAAGCCCTTGCCCCTGATTCTCCCCCTCTTAACATTCACTTTATTGATAACACCGATCCTGCTGGCATTGATCGGGTTCTCTCCCATATCAACAACCTAGCGACTACCTTAGTATTAGTCATTTCTAAATCCGGTGGTACACCAGAACCCCGCAACGGCATGATCGAGGTCAAAAAAGCCTACGCAGCCAAAAATTTAGACTTTGCTAAATATGCAGTGGCCATTACCAGCGCAGATAGTAACTTAGATAAAGTTGCACAATCTGAAGGTTGGTTAACCACTGTCCCCATGTATGACTGGGTAGGAGGACGCACTTCCGAAATGTCCTCTGTGGGATTAGTACCAGCAGCATTACAGGGTATTGATATCCGTGCCATGTTAGATGGGGCAAAGGAAATGGACGATGCTACCCGCATCTCTAACCTGAAAAATAACCCAGCGGCTTTATTAGCTTTGGCTTGGTATTTCTCTGGAAATGGCAAAGGCGAAAAAGACATGGTTGTCTTACCCTACAAAGATAGCTTGTTATTATTTAGCCGTTACTTACAGCAGTTGGTAATGGAATCTTTAGGTAAAGAACAAGATTTAGACGGCAAAACCGTATATCAAGGTATAGCCGTTTATGGTAACAAAGGTTCTACCGACCAACACGCCTATGTTCAACAATTACGGGAAGGTGTGCCTAACTTCTTTGCAACCTTAATTGAGGTGTTAGAAGATCGGCAAACTCCATCTCCAGAAATTGATCCTGGTGTCACAGCCGGTGATTATTTATCTGGTTTCTTGCTAGGAACTCGTCAAGCACTGTACGAGAATAACCGTGATTCTATTACAGTTACCATTCCTCAAGTTAATGCCCGCACAGTTGGCGCGTTAATTGCATTATATGAACGGGCGGTAGGTTTATATGCCAGCTTAGTTAATATTAATGCTTATCACCAACCTGGTGTGGAAGCTGGTAAAAAGGCCGCAGCGACAATTCTGGATTTACAAAAACGAGTTGTGGAAGTTCTACAAAAAGAGAAAAAAGCACTTTCTATTGCAGAAATTGCTGATAAAGCCGGGAGTCCAGAACAAGTTGAAGCAATTTACAAAATTCTCCGTCATCTCCACGCTAATCATCGCGGTGTGGTGTTCACAGGTGATTTAAGTAAACCCGCAAGTTTAACCGTTTCTCTCGGTTAACACCCATTAATTACAGCATATTTCATTCTTATGAGGTACAAATCATAATAAAGAAACTCTTGTGGAGTGGGCATCTTGCCCGCCAATAATGTACCTCATTACACCGGAAAGTGCTGTATCATTTTGTTAAATCCCTGATTTCTTTAGGAAGTCGGGGATTTTTCAGAAGGATAAACCAATCACCAATCACCGATTTAGCCAAATATTAATTTTGTCATCCATACCACCACTAGCCAGCATTGTCCCATCGGTACTAAAAGCGATATCTTTGGTGGGTTGTGTCCATGCACTGGCAGAATTATTAGTTTCAGTCAGTGGATTTTTTAACTCTCCTGTGGTTAAATCCCATAGTTTAATCCCATCTTGGGCCGCACTAGCTAGGGTTTTACCATCGGCATTAATCGCAATAGCATTAACTGGAAAGTTATGTCCGGTGAAGGTTTGCAGTTGTTCACCATTATTGATATTCCAAATTTTAATAGTTTTATCTCCACTGGCACTGACTAAGGTTTCACCATTAGGTGTAAAAGTTAAACCAGTAACAACCTGAGAATGGACTTTTAACTGTTTAATTAATTGACGAGATTTTAAATCCCACAGTTTAACAATACCTTTGTTATCACCACTGGCTAAGGTCTGTCCATCAGGGCTAATAGCTAGGGTATAAATGATGTTATCGTAGCGAACTAAGGTAGCCAGTGGCAGTTGTTTTTGCAAATCCCACAAACGAATTCCGTCTAAACCACCACTGACCAAAATTTTACTGTCAGGAGTTGTGACCAAAGATAACACCGGGCTGGTATGTCCATCAAAAGCACGGCTAAATTCTAGGGTTTGGAGATTCCAAAGGTTGATTCTGTAATCACTCCCACAACTAACTAAGGTTTTAGCATCTGGAGAAATGAGGATGGAGTCTACAGACCCTTGATGCGCTCTGTTAATGGTAGCTAATTTTTTACCATTTTCAGGATTCCAAAAACGTATGATTGGTTCATTGTTTGAACCTCCACTGACCAGTATTTTGCCATTGGGACTAAAGTTAAGTGATTTAACTGTTCCTGTGTGTCCTTTTAAGGTGCGAAGTAGTCGGGGTTGGGTAAAACTTATGTTTTCTGAAGAGTTGATTTTGACTTCCTTGGCCGCTTGAGCCGCATTGGTATCAAAGTTATATACCATTGGCATAGAAAACATCACTGCTGCTAAAATTGCCCAGTTCAAGTTGGACATCATCGCAGGTGTTTTACCTTCCCTTCTTCCTTCCGTTCTCACAGTTCCCTCACTTATCAGTAGAATTTCTACAATACAGTTGCTTGATTAACTATTGACGTGGTTTTTTCTTGGAAACTGTAATAATTGGTAACGGTGGACTGGAAGATTGAGGTGGTAAATAATGTTGGACTACTGTTTCTTCTGGGAGGGGTGGACGCTGCTGCATCTGCCATAATTTCAGCAATAAGGCCACTCCTGTTGTTCCTAGTCCAAAGGTAAATAGTGTCCAACTATCATCAAAACCTCCAATCAGCGCATCTACTATACCTATTGTTACTAAGGTGCTGATGATTGGTTCTTTGCGGTAGGCTGACTTCAAAAAACGAGGTAATACAGCGTTCATCACAGCTTAATTAGTTTCCGTTAACTTAATTTTTATTGTAAATTTATCCAGAATAGCGCAATTGCTACATTTTTATTTAAGGCTATTGAGGCATCTAACATTATAGTCTTGCAGTACAAAAATAAGGGTGTGGTAATTTGCCATTTTGTGTACGGTAGTTCTCAAAAATTAAAACCAGTCGGATGATCCAACTGGTTTTTGGTTATATTCTGTAGCTTCTGTAGCTTACTGTTGGAACTATTTCAAACCTAACCAACCAAGTACACCTTGATTAGTGACATATTCAATCACGACCATTAAGATAAAGCCAATCATTGCTGCACGTCCATTTAAACGTTCAGCGTATTCGTTAAATCCAAACTTTGGTTCTTCTAGTTTGGGGGTAACGTTTGGTTGTGGTTGTGCCATAATCGGAAGTTCCTCTCTTTATTTTGATGGTCAGCAAACGAAACTTAGTTAAAGAAGCTTTCAAAAAAAGCTTTCAGCAGTAAAAATTTTTTGGTGCAAATATTTTTGATGAATATTTGTGCCTCATTTACTTGCAATATGCTGTAAGTGTCTTTTCTGAAACTGCTGATTTTTATCTTTACAATTTTTAATGTTTCTTTATCTATTGTAAGAATTGTTGGGGATTCGTCAAGGGAAGGGTAATTGTTAAATTTGTCATTTTGAATGATTGAATACGGACTCAATGGAATAAATACTGCACTCTATAGTCAATCAAAACTGTAAGAATTCAGGAGTCAGGAGTCAGAATGTTTAATAAATCGCAAATAGTGTATTTGGGTATAAATGTAAAGAATCTGACTGTTGATGACTTTAAATTTTTACGAAATGCTGTGAGGCGTTAACTGAATTCTTACTCAAAAATTATTAGAGGCTATAAATAAATGGAAATTGGTGTACCTAAAGAAACTAAAGATCAGGAATTTCGGGTGGGTTTAAGTCCTTCTAGTGTGCGGGTTCTCCAGGAAAGCGGTCATACTGTGTTTGTGGAAACTCAAGCTGGTAATGGTGCTGGTTTTACTGATGATGATTACTGTGGTGCGGGAGCAAAAATTGTTGATGCTGCTGCTGCTTGGGAGCGGGAAATGGTGGTGAAGGTGAAAGAACCTTTAAAGACAGAGTACGATTTCTTACAAAAAAATCAATTATTATTTACTTATTTACACTTAGCTGCGGATCGGGGGTTAACGGAGTATTTGATGAATGCGGGGACTTGTGCGATCGCCTATGAAACTGTAGAACAGCCTGGTGTAAATCGGCTACCTTTGCTGACACCGATGAGTATTATTGCTGGGAGGTTAGCTGTACAGTTTGGGGCTAGATTCCTAGAACGTCAACAGGGAGGTAGAGGTGTTCTTTTAGGAGGTGTACCGGGAGTTAAAGCGGGTAAGGTGGTAATTCTCGGCGGTGGTGTTGTCGGTACGGAGGCGGCTAAAATTGCTGTGGGTATGGGTGCTTTAGTCCAAATTTTAGATGTAAATGTGGAGCGGTTATCTTATTTAGAAACTTTGTTTGGTTCAAGAGTTGAGTTAGTTTATAGCAATTCTGCCCATATTGAAACCGCAGTGAAAGAGGCTGATTTAGTTGTTGGTGCGGTTTTGATTCCTGGCAGAAAAGCACCAATTTTAGTATCCCGTGATTTGGTGAAACAAATGCGTCCAGGTTCTGTAATTGTTGATGTAGCGGTTGATCAAGGTGGATGTGTGGAAACTTTACATCCTACTTCTCACACTAATCCAGTTTACATTGATGAGGGTGTGGTACATTATGGTGTTCCCAATATGCCTGGTGCTGTACCTTGGACTTCAACCCAAGCACTGAATAATAGTACATTACCTTATGTGGTGCAGTTGGCTAATTTGGGGGTTAAGGCTTTGGACGTTAATCCGGCTTTGGGTAAGGGTTTAAATGTCCAAAATCATAAGTTGGTACATCCTGCTGTTCAAGAGGTTTTCCCTGATTTGGTGAGTTAATATAGGTTACAGGTTACAGGGAACAGGTGACAGGTGACAGGTGACAGATTTGATGGTCTGTTTTTATCATCCTGTTAGTTGCGCGGATGGGTGGGTGTAAAAATTTGGAGATGTGAAAAAATGGCTGTATTTCTTGATGGGCTTGGATTTGGAGCTATTTTTGTTGTTCACTCACCCGCGCACCTTACCCTGTCTGGATTTCAGCGTTTTTTGCTCTTGACGCAATCTCTGAAATGGACTATGATTATGACATCCGCGCAACTGAACCTCGAAAACCTAATATGTCAATGCTTTCAGGATGCCGCTATTGCAATTTACAATAATCCCTATTAGGGATTGAAACATCTATCCCCAGCACTAAAATCTCTTTTTTATGATATTGCAATTTACAATAATCCCTATTAGGGATTGAAACGTCAAGACTGCGCTGACCGATTACTGAAAAACCTATTGCAATTTACAATAATCCCTATTAGGGATTGAAACATCTGGCTTCTCTTTTAATCAAGATTTATCACAAATTGCAATTTACAATAATCCCTATTAGGGATTGAAACCTTTATTGATACCTTCTATCTTTTCATCCTGTACTATTGCAATTTACAATAATCCCTATTAGGGATTGAAACTTCACCCTCTACAACGGTTGATAATCTATGAATTATTGCAATTTACAATAATCCCTATTAGGGATTGAAACATCATCTTTTCTACTCCTTGGGTTAGGTTTTAATAATTGCAATTTACAATAATCCCTATTAGGGATTGAAACATGTTATTAAACTGAGGTAAAAATTGATTTACTGTTTGATTTATTGCAATTTACAATAATCCCTATTAGGGATTGAAACAAATGAGCAGCTAAATATCTTAAATCAGATTTTTGATTGCAATTTACAATAATCCCTATTAGGGATTGAAACTGTTAGATGTTTTTTGGCTCGCCACAGAATTAACAATTGCAATTTACAATAATCCCTATTAGGGATTGAAACTAAGCTGCCCATTGATTCCTGAATATCTTGATTTTATTGCAATTTACAATAATCCCTATTAGGGATTGAAACATCATTGAAAATCCTACAGGACTTGTCAATAACGGATATTGCAATTTACAATAATCCCTATTAGGGATTGAAACCCTATCCCCACCAATATATGATTTGTATACATATATTTAAATTGCAATTTACAATAATCCCTATTAGGGATTGAAACCGAATCTCCCACTCCGAAATTTTAGCTATTAATTATTGCAATTTACAATAATCCCTATTAGGGATTGAAACGTCATGGCTACACCAGATACCATTAATGCCCAATTGCAATTTACAATAATCCCTATTAGGGATTGAAACCATGAGCATTGTGATCATTTTTGTAGCACAAGTACAAATTGCAATTTACAATAATCCCTATTAGGGATTGAAACATTTATTATATAAAGCTAAGTGCTTTTTGATAAGAATTGCAATTTACAATAATCCCTATTAGGGATTGAAACATCACGAATTATTTTTATATTATCAAATTCCGGTAATTGCAATTTACAATAATCCCTATTAGGGATTGAAACGGATCAAGATTGCATTATCAGTAGCAGATAATTCTATTGCAATTTACAATAATCCCTATTAGGGATTGAAACATCCTTACTGGGTAATCCTGATAAGTCAGGCAATTGTGATGAGCCATAGTAAAATGATAAAGACCACAATAAATCATTTCTAATGAAATCTCATCAAAGGGGAGAGAAAGTTCGTCAGCTACAGCATCACCTAAATCGACTAAAACCGCATAAAACAACCAACCCGGATTTCTCACAAAGAAATAAAAAAAGGGGTCAAAAACTGAGAAAATGTATATGTAGAAAGCATTTCAACAGTTATAAAGTATGACCCCAGTATCAACAGATTGTACACCAAAGCAGTTCAAATTTGAAAGAGAAAAAGCTCGCCCAGTTGTAGTAAATTTCCAGGGTGGAAGAGTAACATCAGATGCAGGACTAAGTTTAATTGCGGAGATAGATAAGAAACTGCAAATCACATCAAGACTAGCGCAATGTTTCCAAGATTACAGGCAGCCAAATAGAAAACAACATTCAATAGAAAACCTCATAGCACAAAGAATATATGGGTTAATCATGGGATATGAAGACCTCAACGACCATGAAGAACTAAGACATGACCCAATGTTCGCTCTCTTCATAGGAAAAAGAATAAATCAAGAGAATGAACCAATAATATTAGCAGGGAAAAGTACATTAAATCGTTTAGAACATTGTCCAGAAAACATAGAACAGGGAACAGAAAGTAGATATCATCGCATCGGACACTCAACAGCAGAAATAGAAAAATTATTTATCAAAATATTTCTAGAATCATACCCAAAAGAACCGAAACAAATAATCTTAGACCTAGACGTGACAGATGATTTAGTACATGGAAATCAAGAACAAGTATTTTTCAACACATATTATGGAGCATATTGTTATGCACCACTATATATATTCTGTGGCAAACATCTATTAGCAGCCAAATTAAGACCATCAAACGTAGACCCAGCAGCAGGAGCATTATCAGAATTACAGAGAGTCATTAAACAAAGTTTAGTTAAAACTGAATTACAGAATGCACAAGTTGGCACTATCCGTACCAAGTTGTTGAAGTTAGGAGCTTTGATTAAGATAACAACCAGACGAGTTTTAATTGCGATTAATAGTTCTTGTCCCTACAAGGATATTTATGCGACTGCTTACCGTTGTTTGCAGTTGTTACCCAATCCTGGTTAATTCTTTGGCGGCAATTATCACGCTCATTTCTAGTTTTTATTAGGGTTGAAAAACTTGTTTTTTCTTAACTCTGTTTTTTGATGTCTAAGTTCACTAAAATAATTTTTATCTCCGTATATACCAAGACATTTATATGATATATTTGACGACTTTTGTTGAATTTATACGGTGACATTTATTTTTTATCATCGCCGCGCTTCATGTATCAAATAAATGCCACTTGCTGTGGCTTTTCATCAATGATTTTTTCTTCTTGTGAGAAATCCGGGTGAAAAGGATTTCCCCCGTGTTCAAAATTAACCTGTTCATTGAGGAGTTGTACAGGTAATCTTTTTTCTATGAATAATTCTGGACGTTGGGGGGTAGGGGTAGTCATGGAGGCGCAGAGATTTGGGTATTAATTAATATATTTTATTATAAGTGGGTGGCTTGTCAATTGATTGTCTGAATCAGGATGTCCAGGATTACAGGATTTACAGGATGGGGTGATTTTTTATTGTCTGAATTAGGTTTTTTCAGGTTTGATAATTTCCAGGATTTTTTTGTCTGAATCAGGTGGTTATCGAGCGAAGTCGAGATAATGTCCAGAATTTAAGGATGTACAGGATTTGATTATTCTCTAAATTCGGAGAAAATTAATTACACCATCAACACTCAACCGTCATCTGTCATTAATCAATTTGTAAATTTTTCGGATTGTTGAGAATGAAATGATTATCTTGTTTCACTAAATCACCTATACAGTGAATTTGTAACCGTTCTTGATAAGCTTTAATAGCTAAGATATAATCCTGATTAGCTAGAACTGTTTTAATTTCTTGTAATTTCTCAAACACTGCACCTAATAATGTGATTTCTCCTCTCAGCTTATCATTTTCTGGAGTAGCAATTTGCATGACAACACCTTGAACAGTGAAGTTAGGGTAATTAGTAATAAACTCACTGAGAATATCAAATTGATCTCTATTCTCGACTATTTCTAATGTTTTTAAAATATCGCTAATTCTTTCAGCATAATCTCCTAAATTATGTTGAAGAGGTAACAAAATTTCATATTCATCTGTGGTGTCTTTTTTTAATCGCCAAATTGCCCCAGTATCATTATAAATTCGTCCTGTTTCCTGCCATCCTGTAGCTTGGAGGTGTGCCTGAATAATATCAGGTTGAACTGTTTTCAGTGTTTGACTATCTTTGATGGTAACTTTCATGGCAATTCTCCAAAACTAATCCGTTGAATAATGGCTTGAAGTGCATCTGGTGTAAACTGATTATGACGTGGTATTTCAATAGTAACATTGGTTGTATTGGTGGTATCTGGCATTCCGCGTAATGAAACCCAGTAAGCACAATATCTCAGACACAGTTCATCTTCAGTTTGTTTTATCCAGTCTGTGATTTTTTCTGGAACTAGGACAACTACTAAAATTCTCGGTACAAGAGAATTTATCCTTAAATCATGATAATTTTTGATGATGAGGGGATATTTAATAGAGTTTTCTTCAAGAACATCTCTAGCGGTACATTTAAGTTGCAATTCCAATCTGGGAGAAAAGATTTTACCTGTCCCACCTCTGCTAAGTATACCTAAATCTACACTATCATTATCTATTTCTGGTCTGTATAAAGAATAACCTGCTACAGAGGCGATCGCTCTAATGTATGTGATGCTAAATTGTTCTTTTTGTTGGTTAATATCCATAGTGGATAATGTTGTTCAATTATTTTTAATAAACTCTAGCCATTCAGTTAGAGTTTTTATATCATTTGTATTAGCTTGTTTTTGGATGTTTAAAGTTATGATTTCATGGCTACGTCCTTCATTTTTGGCTTCTGTTATTGCTGTTATTGGCATTGAGTATGTATTGTTACGCCTATCATGCTTACACTCCTCTGGATTTTGAACTGCCGTTTTTCCTCCTTTTCTGTTAATTGCTAACATTCCTTTTGCCCCATCTTTACCAAGTCCTGCTAGAAGGAGTCCAGCAATTTTACCAGTATGATTATCAGCAAGTTGTATCATTATTTTATCAATACAAGGTAAATTGTCTATGCCATTAGGATTTTCTATGTTATCTACATAATCAAATTCTTCTTGATAAATTTCTTCGGAATTAGATGCTTCTATCATTAATATATTTTTGTCTATTATAATTCTAGAGATTATACGTTTTTCAGGATATGCGTTTACCCAATAAGAATCAGGCAATATGTATAAATATCCTTTTTGAATAAGATAATTGAAATTTTCATCAACAAAAATTAGATGCTCCTTAATTTCATGAAAATTATAATTTATTATATCATTTATACAATTTTCTTTTTTAGGAATAACAAAATAGTCATGAACAGCCCAAATTATAGCCCAATCATTTAATAAATTAGTTTCCTGTAAGGCTTGACTAATAACTTGAGGTGTTCCTGTATTATATGTGGAAGCTCCAATACAAAGGATTTTAGTTGCAGGTTCAATTTGAGTAGAAGATTCTAAATTCATAATTTTCACAAAAAGTATCTAATCTCCTAATAAAACTCTAATCGCTTTTAACGCTTGACTCCGTTTACCATTACTAATCTTAGCAAACCAATAATGGGATTCTTCATAACTCATAGCTTTTATACCTTGGGCAATATTAGCAATTCTTTCTGGTTTAGAAAGTGGTTGTAACGTCTGAAATAACAAAGCTAAATTTATACCCGTTTCCTCAGTTAAAACATAAGGACTTTGGCGATTATGACTTAATGTTTTTGGGTCATAATTATTGGCTTTTAAACAATCATAAATCGCCTGTTTTACCTGAATTAAAACATTACCCTTTAACCTACCAATACGCTTGGCAGAAGGACGTTTCTTTTCTCCTGCCTTTTTATAAGCACATTGATACAATTCCAGGGCAAAGTTATTATTATCTGTGGGAACTACACGCAACTGAAACTCTTGCATACTTATTAACTGATGACTGTTTAGTGTTGACTGTTAACCGTGAACTGTCAAATGTTAACTATACTATTAATTCTTTTCTGATTTACTTTTAAGGGAGTTAAGATACGCATTTAATTTAGGTGATAGTTCATCAATAATTGGTTTTATTTTGTCTATTTGGTCTTGAGTTAACAACTTGCGCTGATACGCTAATCTTAACCAGTGTCTTGTTTCGTTTAAAGAACCTCTAGCTATCTTGACAAAACGTTGATTATCTTGCAAGTTGTAACGTCCATTACCCTCAGCTATGTTAGCACCAATACTATCTGTGGACTTCACCAATTGTTTACCAATAGTATCTTTAGCAAAATAATCCCAGTTTATAACAATAAACCAAATTTCATTGGCAAGTTTTTCCGATAACTGGTAAACTCGTAAATTCTGAAAATTTTCCATATTTTTTAAGTAATTACTATCAACCGTCAGCAGTCAACCGTCAACCGTCAACTGTCAACCGTCAGCAGTCAACAGTCAACAGTCAACAGTCAACTAATAGATGAATTTCGCCCGTCAACCGTCAACTGTCAACCGTCAGCAGTCAACAGTCAACAGTCAGCAGTCAGCAGTCAACCGTCAACCGTCAACTGTCAACCGTCAGCAGTCAACAGTCAACAGTCAACAGTCAACTAATAGATGAATTTCGCCATTAAATTTAACCTATCAACCGGGTTACGATTAAGGGCATTTTTGATGGTACTGATTTCTGAGCCATTTGGTTGTACTGGAGATGAAAATTTAAATATTAACTTCAGTGACACATCAGCTTTCACATCTGGACTACTTAGGGGTTGCTGAATAAAGGCAAAAGCCAGATAAATAAAGAGTTTAAGGGTAAGAAAAAAGGAATAAGGTGCAAGGAAAAGGTGTAAAATAGGTAAAAATCCTTGCATCAAGGTGCATCAAAATGTATCGCAAACAAAAACAACAAGACACGCAAGCGGAAGAATTTGAGTTACCCTTTGGGGGAAAACTAGCAGCAGATAACCGTTGGGTAATCTTGGCGAAAATAATACCTTGGACAGAATTTTTGTTGCAGAATACGCAGCCATATTTACTGAAGTTTTAGGCGCACCAGCCAAAACATTTAGAATGGCATTGGGAGCATTAATAATTAAAGAGAAACTAGGAACAAGTGATAGGGAAACAGTAGAACAGATTAGAGAAAACCCTTATCTGCAATACTTTATAGGAATGTCAGCCTATAGTAATCATTCCCCATTTGACCCATCAATGCTAGTTCATTTTCGAGAAAGAATAGATATGAACCTAGTAAACAGATTGAATCAAAAGATAGTCAAACAAGTATTAGAAAGTCAAGAGGAGGAAGAAGTAAAAGCAAAAAAGTCAGAAGTCGAGGATTCAAAAAGTGAGGTGAAGAATCGAGGTAAATTAATATTAGATGCTAGTTGTGCGCCAGCAGACATCAGTTATCCCACAGATTTAGGATTATTAAATCAAGCCAGAAAGCACACAGAAACAATAATAGATATATTATATAACTCTGTAAAAGTAAAAAATAGCAACAAACCAAGAACCTACAGAAAAATAGCCAGAAAAGAATATTTATTAGTAGCCAGAAAAAAGAAAGTAAAATCCGCTGAAAGAAGAAAAGCTATCAAGAAGCAACTGCAATATATCAAAAGAAACCTAGCCTATATTCAACAACTAATGAATGCGGGTGCGTCACTCTTAGAATTGAGCAACAGACAATATAAAATGTTGCTAGTAGTGGCAGAAGTGTATCGTCAACAACTATGGTTATATGAACATGAGAAACGGAGTATAGAAGACAGGATAGTCAGTTTAAGTCAACCACATATTCGTCCGATAGTACGTGGTAAAGCCGCTAAAAACACGGAATTTGGGGCAAAGTTCTCAGCTAGTTGCTTTGACGGCTATGTATTTTTAGACCAGATTAGTTGGGATAATTTTAATGAATCAGGAGATTTAAAATCTCAAGTAGAAGCTTACAAAAATTTTACCGGATATTATCCTGAATCTGTTCATGTAGATAAAATTTATCGGAGTAGGGAGAATCGAGATTGGTGCAAAGAAAGAGGAATTAGAATTAGTGGACCACCACTGGGTAGACCACCTAAAAATGTCAGCAAAGAAACAAAGAAACAAGCTATTGATGATGAACGGATTCGTAATTCTATTGAGGGGAAATTTGGACAAGGTAAACGAAGATTTAGCCTGGGTAGAGTCATGGCTAAATTGCCTCATACTTCTCTAACTTCTATTGCCCTAACTTTTTTAGTCATGAACCTTTCTACCCTGTTATCAAGGCTTTTTTGGGGATTTTTTTGTCAATTTTTCCAAATTACGTCTTTTTTCCTTTGTTTGATTAGTGAAATTAATTATTTAGTGAATTTTAGACAACAAAAACTTATCTTTATTTCTGCTTGACTACCCACTCAATTCTCCTCCAAGTTTTTTTCGACTTTTTCAGCAAACCCTAAATATATAAAAAAGTTAGAAAATTTCCCAAAATCTTATAACACTAGCTTTCAGTGTTATAGCTGAAGGGGGGACAAAATCAACTAAAAGACGGATTGTATAAGGTTTATAGCTCTTAGACCTTGTTAATAATGCTTGTGCTTGAAAATACAAGATATCTATTAATTATCTATTCCTTTACCCTTAGTAGATAGCCAGATAAAAATTTGAAAGATTTGATAATGTGATAAGTAACATCAATGTGCAACATAAGAGAGAAGTATAGGTAAATACGATTCAGTTAAAGAAAGCATAAGAGGCTGAAATTATTGAAAATTCTATACCTATGATGTCTGAAAAACAGTAACTGAACCGTATTTTGGTATAGGTAACAGTCTGTAAATGATGGAAGTTTATTTAGCCCACTTTATAAAATTATCTTCCAACTCCTAAGTCAGCGTAAATGAAAATTTCCACAGCTAAGACTATTAAAAGGATAAACTCCACAATACACAAAATATTAATAGCTAAAGGCGGCTGTGAGACTAAAAACCAAAAAGCAAGCAATGCAACTATACCAGATAAAACAAAAGTAATCTCATCAACGATTAATTGCTCTATCTTGCGTCGAAAACGTCGCTTATCACTTCTATGGGCTATTTCCCAACCAAATATAGATTCTATGTCTGCATTACCAGTTAGTTCTTGAATTTTATTGACAAGGGTATAACGAATGTATCTTCCGATGGCTGAGATTTTTTCGTCATTGACCAAATAAGCCCAACCAAGTATAAGACAAACCCAAGGAATAACTAGAAGTGCGTAGTTGTTGTTTTTACCAGATAGGGCAAAAGAGAGAATGCCACCAAATACACCCAGCGTTACATACAGCATATTATCGCGAAAACCAATTCGTTGCGCTTGTTCTTCCTTTAGTTTTTCGTATTCGTGAAGGTATACTTCAAGGATTTGTTGCTTATCGCTCATAACTTAACTAGTATCTAAGTTTAGCGTTAAATATAACACTTAACAGTACGCGCTATTTACATCTGCGCGATCGCCTAACAATAGTTTAATCCTTGAGAACCGAAAAAGTCGAAAAACCTCAAATAACGAAATATAGATACTGCTAAGTCAATTTATGCGAAATCTTTGCAAAATCGCTCGTTCCATCTGAGACCCCAGGGATGGGTATGCCTAGCGAAGTAAAGAATTTAAAAGCACGGTATATCTGGTTCAGCAGTTCTTTTATCTTTGATGATACCTGGTTTGCCCAGAAAGCTTAATCTAATCCGGCAAATTTATACTAATTTGCTAAAATAAGCTGATGTTAATAATATAAGAGTATTGGTAAATGCCTCGTGTAGTTATTCTTACCGCTCATTCTATAGATTACCAAGTTGTCTGCTCTCATTTAAGTAACTGTGAGGAAGAAATACACCCCGAAGGCACTGTTTATGAGTTTGGGCAATTTTCTGTAGCTGGGCAAATATGGGAAGTGGCAATCGCTGAAATTGATAACAATAACGGTAGTGCAGCTTCACAGACAGAACGGGCGATTCGGCACTTTCAGCCACAAGTTATTATTTTACTCAGTCCTGCCACTGGTATTAAGGATGTTAAGGCTGGTGATGTAGTAGTTGCTACAAAAATTTATAGTTATGAGTCCGGTAAAGCAGAGAATAAATTTTTACCACGCCCAGAAGTAGCAAAACCATGCTATAGCCTTAAAGAAAGAGCTAAATCAGTAAAGCGAAAATCCTATTGGCTAAATCGGATACTGGATAAAACATTAAATATACGTTCTGATGTTTTTCTAGCAGCAATCGCATCTGGAAATAAGGAAGTTGGTGATCAACGAGCAACACTTATAAAATTTTTACACTCTAATTATAACGATGCTGTAGCAGTTGAAAACGTTGCATTTGGTTTTCTTGAAACTGCTTATGCTAATAAATGTGTTGCTGCGTTAACAGTGCATGGTATCTCTAGAACAATTGATATTATTCATGAAGATAATTTAGTCAATTTTAGAAATGTGGCCGCACAAAATGCGAGTGCATTCATTTTTGAAATTCTAGCAAAATTTGAAATAAATAACACAGAAACAATTGAACGTCATCAGGGAGTTTTAATACCAAGTATTAGTCGTGAACAACTGATTGCTGAGATAGGTCAAAAATTTGATTTAGCTTCTTCAAATAATACAGATGAGTATCATACTCAAATTGAGTATGCAAGAAAGTTGATTAATGAAGGCAACCTTCAGCAAGCGGTTAACTATCTAAATGAGTTAAAAGGAAAGCTATGGTACAAGTCAGATAAAATATTTAAATACCGCCTACTGGCTAATTTGGGAATGGCGCAATTAGGACTAGATGAAATTAGCGAAGCGGCGAAATGTTTCTTGGAAGCTAAACAGTATAACCCAGAAGATGATAAAGCCTTAGCATTAGCAGCTATGGGCTATGTTTTCCAGCAAGATTACAATAACGCTGAAAATCTAATTAATCAAGCAATACAGAAAAATCCAGCAAATGAACTAGCATATTCTCTGCGTATTCGGATTACTCCTGTTAGAGAATCCATTGATGCGATTATAGAACAGATACCTCCTGCATACCGCGACAGTCTCGATGTTTTAGTAGCACTGGGAGATGCTGCTGAGAGACGTAATTTAGATGAAGAAGCAGAAAAGTGGTGGCAATTAGCACTGAACAAAGACAATAGTAACAATCTTAATATTGTCAAAGTTGCCCTGGGAGCCAGCTTAACAAAAGGTGTAATTCAAAAATTCCCACTTGCCTTTGCTGGACAATTAAGTGAAACTGAGAAGCAAAATCTAGAACGATCAGTCAACTTATTTACTGAGGTTCTGGGAGGACAATATGTAAATCCAAATAACCTCTCTCGTTTAGAATTTGATACTTTAACCAATCGTTCTGGTGCTTTGAGATTACTTAAAAAATATGATGATGCAGTTCGTGATATTCAAATAGCACTCCAAAAAGAACCTAACAACATTTATTGTATCAAACAAAGAGCTTTACTGGCACATGAGCAGGGAAATGATGAAGTAGCTTACAATTATTTAAAATCTATTCTAGATTGCCCTGATTTCCCAGAAATACCTCTCTTAGCTGCTGAATTATTAATAGGAATGAAGCGTTGGAATGAAGCCAAAAATATTGTTAATCAGTTTATAGCTAGAGATAATGTTCCTAGCAATCTTAAAAAAGATGCTAAACATCTCAAATTTGATTTATTGATGTTGAATGGAGATAATGAAAATGCAAAAATTGTGCTTGAAGAGTTGATTAATGAAGCTCCAGACAGTGTAATCACAATCTCTCAGCAAATTCGGTTCTATAAGCATATAGGTTCAGAAAAAGAAATTCCATCCTTAATCGAGCAGGCAAAAGCCGGACTCCTTTCCCATAATTTTCTTCCCTATCAACTTGTATTTGCAGAGCAGCTATATTCATGGCAATATTATCGAGATGCTGCTGAAATATACGAGCAGTTTGTTGATAAAACATTAAACAATAAATTAACGGATAAATTACTGTATTCTTACTACTATTCTGGTAACTATAAAACTGCTCTGGACATTTGCGAACAACTCCTCAACAAATATGGTTCCTTAGAGTCTGTCTCTGAGATAGCTGCCTATATTTATGACAATATTGGTGATACAAACAATGTTATCCGAGTCTGCAAAGCATACCTCGAAATTTTTCCCAGTGATACAGTAATGCAATTGCGATTAGCAGTTGCTAATTATGACAAACGTAATTACGATGAACTAGACGATTTTATAGATTCAAAACCGAGTATTGAAACTTTGAATCTGGTAGGATGTAAAATACTTGCAAAGTTGCTCAAAGTTAGAAATAAAATAGATTACTTCTTGGAAGTGATTTATGAAATGAGACGACACTTCTACGATAATGGACAAGTCCATGCTTTCTATGAAATATCTTATATGGAGGGGAGAAAAATTCAACCCAACGCAAAGGAATTTACTAAAGTAGAAGATGGGTGTGGAGTTCTTTTAGGAAAAGAATCTGGTAGTGAGGAATGGTTTATAATTGAAGACCGAGAAGAGGCTAGTTTTGCTCGTAAAGAAATTAATTCTAAACATCCACTTTATCAATCTCTAATTGATAAAACTTTTGGGGATGAAGTAGTTATAGCAGAAGATAACTTTGGCTTTGGGCGAAGCACTCGCAAAGTTTTAGCTATAGTAGATAAATATTTTGCAGCAGGTAAGCAAAGCTTTGATTTATTGAATAATTTCCCAAATATCAAAGGATTCTATACTTTTAGCGTTCCTATGAATGGAGATGAAATATCCTCAGAATGGATACAACAATTGATAGAGATGCTGCAAGATAGGGAGAATAATTTTAATCGTTTATACCAAGGTTATCAGGAGAAAAAAATTCCTTTTGGCTCATTCGCAGTTGCTTTAAATCGTTCTCCACTGCAACTCTGGTATGGGCTAATTTTCAGAAATGATACTTACATCCATACTTGGTCAAATTTCCAATACGAAAAATTTGAAACCTCTTTATCTATCATCCAAAAAGGAGGTTTAGTAGTAATTGATCCCATTTCTCTAATGACTTTATATCAATTAAATGTAGCAAAAGATGTAGTAGCAGTTTTAGGAAAATTTGGGATTGCTCAATCCGCAGTCAATTTATTTCAAGGAATGCTTGAAGATGCACAAGGTTTTAATAGAGAAGGTTTTTTAAATTTAGGAATTCAGCAGGGACAACCTACAAGAGAGGAAATTAAGCCAGAACAAGTTGATGAAGCTAAGAATTATTTTCAGCAAATTCTTGATTGGGTATATAACAATTGTTTAGTTCTTCCTTGTCGGACAGCATTAGATATCAATAGAGATGAGCGAAAGAAGCTAAATGAAGTCATTGGATTAGCATTTGTTGATACTGTGTTAATTGCAGAAGAAGCGGGGAAAATATTATACTCTGATGACCAATGGTTGCGTTGGTATGCACAGTCTAAAGGAGTCCAGGGTGTTTGGACACAGGTTGTACTAAATTACTGTTTACTACAGCAAAATAGTAATGAGGTACTTTACCGTAAAACAACTATAAAATTAGCGAGTTGGGGATACCATTACACAATTGTCGATGCTGAAACTTTGATGGAAGGAGCTAGACTAGCTAATTGGAAAGTAGAGCCAACTTACACTTCCGTTGTCAAGGTTCTTGCAGATAAGCAAACTTCAGCAGAATACATGACAGCCGTTGCTGCTGAGTTCCTATATAAACTATACAGTGAAACAATTATTCCTGAGATTAGGGATTCATTAATCATTCATTTGCTGAATGCTGTCACAACTGGCCGTTCCCAAACACTTACCATTCAACAACTGATTTACCAACTTAACCTAATAATTCAGAGCAAGCCTATTATACTACCTACATTTCAGCATGAGATTTCGCAGATAATAAAAATCTGGCAAGACATTTAGCCGATTATTACTTAATAAATAACGGCTTGTATCTGAAAAATACAGTAAGAATAACTGTATTAAATATGCTAGTTGTGGCACAAGGAAAGTGATCATAGTAGCTGACTTGCTGCGATCGCTCTAAGTACAGGTTTCCATGTGGTATAAAAATCTCATCAACTAGCTAAAGATAGATATAAGTTGGCAAATTCGTACAAAATATTCACAATAGAAAAATAGCTGGTTAAAAACGAGATTATACTTATGGTCACCCCTTGCGCGGTTATACTTACTGCTATTCCTTTAGAATATATGGCTGTTCGCGCCCACCTCACCGACCTCCAGGAAGAGATGCACCCCCAAGGAACAATTTATGAGCGCGGCAAATTTATCACCAATGATAAAACCTGGGAAGTCGGGATTGTTGAGGTTGGTGCTGGTAATGCGGGAGCAGCGTTGGAAGCAGAAAGGGCGATCGCCCACTTCACTCCCAGTGTCATCCTCTTTGTAGGAGTTGCCGGAGGCATTAAAGATGTAACTCTTGGCGATGTAGTAGCTGCAACAAAGGTATATGGTTATGAATCTGGTAAGGCAAAACAGAAATTTCAACCCAGGCCAGAGGTGGGGTTATCTACATACAACTTAATACAACGAGCTAGGGCTGAAGCAAAGAAAACAGATTGGCTGCAAAGATTTAACTTAGGTACAAATAACGCTCCCCGTGTTGTTGTAGCACCCATTGCCGCAGGAGAAAAAGTGGTTGCCTCAAGCAAATCTAGCATTTTTAAATTTCTCCAGTCGAATTACGGTGATGCCGTAGCTGTGGAGATGGAAGGGGGAGGTTTACTGCAAGCGGCTTATGCAAACCAGCAAGTATCGGCACTTGTTATCCGAGGAATTTCTGACTTGATTGATGGTAAGAGTGAAGCGGATGCGAGTGGCTCTCAGGAAATTGCTGCTCGCAATGCCAGTGCGTTTGCTTTTGAAGTTTTGGCGAAGCTGGAAGTAAACGAGGTTAATAATACAAATTCCAGCGGTAAAGATTCTACTGAGCCTATTTCTCCCAACTTTTTTGCTTACAATGATGCTTGGGTTGGGCGAGAAAATTTAATTAAGGAATTGAAAGAGAAGATTACAGGTTCATGTCGCTTATTGATTTTAGTGGGAATTACAGGAATAGGAAAAACTGCTTTAGGAGAAAAGTTAGCTGATGAATTAAAAGATTGGTTTGCAGATTGGAATTATTATCTCCAAGAGAATTTTGATCATGAGGAACAAACTTCTGATTTTGGTAGTGTGGCAGCGAGATTATTAGAAAAAAGTGGTGAAGTAGTTACCCCTGATGATCGGAAAGATACTCAGAGGTTAATGTATCGTTTAGTGAGATATTTACAGGAAAATCGTTATTTAATTCAGATTGATTCTTTAGAAAATATTTTACAAGGAAATGAAGAAGAAGGATGGAGTGATTTTAAAGATGAATGGTGGGTAAAGTTTTTTAAAACTTGGCTAAATTCTGATACTTGTGAAAGTTGTATTGTTTTAACTTCACAGGATTTACCAGTACAAATTCCGACTGTAGGTACTCGTTCTCAAAATTTCTGGTATTGTCAACCTTTAAGTGGTTTGGAAGAAAAAGAGCAGTTAGTTTTATTTGATAAAACAGGATTAGATATTAGTGAAGAAACAGAAGGTAAACATTATTTAGAACGTATTGGACGAGCTTATGAAGGTCATCCTTTAGCTTTACGGGTGATAGCTGGTGAAATAGTTAATCATCCTTTTAATGGCAATATTTTAGGATATTGGAATAAGTATGGAAAAGAAGTAGAGGAAGTGGAAAAAGCGATTGAAGAAGCAAAAACTAAGGGTATAACTGCATCAGCAGATGATCAGTTTAATTTACATAAATATACTCAAAATTTACGCACAAATGTAAAAGTTAGGCTAGAGAAAACATTTGACCGTTTAGAAGAAGGTGTTTATAATGCTTATTTATTATTATGTTACGCTTCAGTTTATCGTTGTGAAGTACCAGAAAATTTTTGGTTAGCACATTTAGAAGAAGATGAGGATGTTGATGAAGATGGGCAACAAATAGCTTTAGGTGCTTTAAAAGAGCGTTACTTAGTTGAGGAAAGAGTTGATGAAAATAATCAATATTTAGTTAGACAGCATAATATGATCAGAGGAGTATCTTTAGAATGTTTAAGAGGTTTGGATGACGAAAAAGATGATTGATTTAAAATTTTCTTATGAATCTGATTTTCAGCTATTAGATATTACAATTCAAGTAACACAGCTAATAGCTAAAATTGATCTTGTTTTACTTAAACAAAATAACTCTCATATTTCTCATTGGAAAAAAGCTCATTATAGAGCAATCAAAAACTGGCTATTAAAATACAAACCAGCTAGTAACAATCCATCAAATTTGGAAAAAGTAACAGGATATATAGAAGCTTTATATCATTTATGTAAAGTAGAAGATTGGGATAAAGTAGAGCAACTTTTATCTATCAATATTAATCTTGGTAACAATTTAACTAATTATCAATTACATTATCAATTGGGAATTTGGGGACTTTATAAACAACAAATTAGTATTTATAGTAATTTATTAGGAAAGATAGATCATAAATGGGATTGCCGATTTTTAGAAGGTATTGGTAATGCTTATGATGCTTTAGGAAATCAAGATCAAGCAATTTATTATCGTCAGCAATGGAGACAAGTTGCTCGGAATATTGAAAATAAAAAAGAAGAAGGAAAAGCATTCTTGAGTTTGGGTATTGATTTAGATTCATTTCCAAGTGATTTAGTTTTAGCTGCTTTTGGTATTGATAAAAGTAGTATAAAAGATATCATACCTCGCTTAAAAAGAACTCACTATAGAGCAATTACTAACTGGCTAACAAAATATGAATTGAATAAAGATACTTCTAACTTAGAGAAAGTCAAAGGATTATTTGAAACTTTTTATCATTTTTGTGAAGTAGAAGCATGGTTAGAAGCAAAACAAATAATGCTAGTTCGTATAGATACACCAACCAATGAAGAGTTACATGAACAATTACAAACTTGGGGTCTTTATCAAGAAACTATTAATTTCTATAACAAGCTTTTAGGAAAATTAGATTATCAATGGGAAGCAATTTCTTTAACAGGTGTTGGTAAAATTAATAATGATTTAGGTTATTTTAATACATCCATTAAATACCTTCGAGATGGATTGAGTATTGCTCAACAGATAGGAGCTATATCAATAGAAAGAAATATATTAACTAATTTAGGAAAAACATATCACTTTCTAGGAAATAATTCTGATGCACTTGAAGCTAACATTGAAAGTTTAAACATTGCTAAAAAAATCGGAGATAGAATAGGAGAAAGTTTAGTTATGAGTGATTTAGGTATTATCTATAATGCTATTGGGGACAATAAAAAATCACTTTATTATCTTCAAAAAAGTTTAGATATTACACAATCAACTGAGAATAAAATTGGACAAGTAAGTGCATTAGAAGGTTTAGGAATTTTCTATCTTCAACAAAATGATTATGAACATACAGTAGAATATTCTCAAGAGCAATTAAATCTTAGTCGTGAGATTGGTTATCGCAAAAGTGAAGCAACTTCTCTTCGTAATTTGGGGCAAGCTCAAACTTATTTTTTAGAGTCTTCAAAAGCTTTAGAAACTATACAATCAGCTTTAGAAATTTTTACAGAAATTGGTGATAGTTATAATCAAGCTCTTTGTTATTATTGTTTAGCTCAAAAATATTATGAATATGGCTACTTAGAAATGGCATATCCATTCGTTCAAAAAGCTTTTAAATCATCTCATTTTATGAATATTCCTTTACAAAAAGACTGTTTGCAATTACTACAATTAATCAATGAATCAAATGAATAATCAAATCGAGATAGATAATAAAGAAAAAACTGCTTTAGATAAGATGGATCTTTTACCTTATAGTGACTCTATTTTAGCAGAACTTAGCATTAATTCAGCTAAAGTCAAAGCAATGAAAAGCGGAAAAACCCGAGCTTCTTATCGTGCAGTTATTAATTGGCTAACGAAATATCAACCTTATGAAGATACTTCTAATTTAGAGAAAATTAAGGGTTTATTAGAAGCATTTTATACTTTTTGTAATGTAGAAGAATGGACAAAAGCAGTGAGAATTATTGCTTATCGTTTGCATACTGCTGAAAATAAAGAATTACATAAACAGCTTGATACTTGGGGTTACTATTCTGAACAAATTAAACTGTACAAAAATATTATAGGAAAGTTAAATCAAAATGTAAATGCTGTATTACTAATTGGTTTAGGAGTTGCTTACGAGAATCTAGGAATATACTTTAAATCTATTGAATGCTACCAACAAAGTTTAGAAACTGCAAGAGAAATAAATGACTTAAATATTCAATCTTCCGCCCTTACTTGTCTTGGTTTAGCAAACCATACTATGGGTAAGTATGATCAAGCAATTAAAATTTTTGAAGAATCCTTATTTATTGCTAGTGCAATTGGAAACCGTCAACTTAAAGGAGCAGCTATTGGTAATATGGGCTTATCATACCGAGCTTTGGAAGACTATACAAAAGCAATTGAATGTCATACTATTCATTTAAATATAGCGAAAGAAATTGGCGATCTTCAAGCAGAAGGAAACGCATGGGGTGGTTTGGGTGTAGCATACGAGAAATTAGGTGAATATCAAAAGGCTATTGACTTTCAGAAAAAACGTTTAGAGGTTGCGAAAAAGATTGGAGATCGTCAAGGAGAAGGAAATGGCTTAGGTAATTTAGGTAATGTTTATCGCTTACTTGGAGACTTTGATAAAGCAATTGATTACCAACAAGAACATTTATTTATCGCAAAAGAAATTGATGATTTTGAAGGACAAGGAAATTCTTTATATAATTTAGCTAAAATTTATTATGAGTTAGCAAATTTTAGACTTGCAATTGACTATTGTAATCAGGCTTTATCAATTGCAATGAAGTTAGATATTCCTCTTGTTAAAGAATGTCAAAAGTTGCAAAAACAACTGAAAGTTGCTCAGGAGGTTAAAGATGACCAACCAGATTGAGAAACAATTTCCACAACAGCAATCGCCTGATAATAGTGGTATTATACCATCTAGTAAGTTTGTTTTAGAAAAGCTAGGTATAGATTCAGCAGAGATTAAGTTTATTAAACCTCGATGGAAAAGGAGTTGTTATAGAGCTATCGTTAATTGGTTAACTAAATATCAATTATTTGATAATATTTCTAATTTAGAGAAAGTCAGAGGTTTAATTGAAGCATTTTATCATCTTTGTGAAATAAATTCTTTACAACAAGCAAGTGAAATATTATTTACTGTTTTAAATACGCCTACAAAAGAACAATTACATAATCAGCTTTATACTTGGGGATACTATCAAGAACCTCTTAACTTATATCAAAAACTTTTTAATAAACTTGATTCAAGGATTGATGCAATTATTTTAAATAATAGGGGAAATTCCTATCTTATTTTATGTAATTTTAATAAAGCAATTGATAATTATCAACAGAGTTTAACTATTGCAAAAGAAATAAAAGATTTATCATTGCAAAGTCAATGTTTAGGAAATATAGGGAATTTCTATCAAGGCACTGGAAATTCAAGTAAAGCTATTGAATATTATGAAAATAGTCTAAACATTGCTCAAGAAATTAAAAATAGTAAATTAGTGACAGGATGTTTAAGAAATATCGGAGAAGCATATTTTGATTTGATTGATTATCAACAAGCTACTTCTTATTTAAAACAAGCATTAAATATTGCTCAGAAAAATCAAGATTACCAAGAAGAATGCCAAAGTTTAGCAAGTCTAGGAAGAGTTTACTTAGTTCAAGAAAATGCTGAACAAGCTATTGAATGTTATCAAAAAAGTTTATCAATTGCTCAAAGAATTGGTTCCCGTCATGATGAAGAATCTGCTTTAGGAAGTTTAGGTGGTGCTTATTTTCTATTAGGAAATAATCTTCAAGCTGTTGAGTATTTAGAACAAAGTTCTATTATTGCTAAAGAAATTGGAGATCGTCGTGGAGAAGAAAAACACTTAGAAACACTAGGAGCAGTTTATCATCGTCAAGGTAATTATGAACAAGCGATCGCTTATTATCAAAAGAGTCTCAAAATTGCACAAAAAATTCAAGACTTTTTTTGGGAAAGTCGCATCCTCAGAAGTATAGGAAACCTTTATTCTATGACAGAACAATATGATAGTGCTATTGAATATTATCAGCAAAGTAAGAAAATAGCCCAAGAAATCGGAGATTACCCCGGAGAAGAAGCAGCTTTAGCCCATTTAGGTACACTCTATAATGAGTTAGAGCAACCTCTTAATGCTATTGATTATTTTCAGCAAAGTTTAGCTATTTCAGAAAAACTCAATGACTTGCCAGCACAAGGTGAATATTTAGAAGATATAGGAGAAGCTTACTATACTTTAGAAGATTATGATACTGCTATTGATTATTTTCAGAGAAGCTTGATTATTCGGCAAGAAATAGAAGATTATTATGGACAAGCAGAAGTATTACTAAATTTAGGATTAGCCTATGAGGCTATTCAAGATTATAAAGCCAGGGGTTATTATGAACAAAGTTTAGCGATCGCCAGACAACTGCAAGATTCTTTAATTGAATTTAATGCTCTTTCAAATTTAGGAGATTTTTATTCTATTTTAGGAATTAAAAATAAAGCAATACAATGTTATTTTAAATGTTTAGAAATTATTCAACAACTTCAAAATCAAGAAGAAAAAAATTACCCTGAACCAACTAATAAATATATTGAAATATCATCAGAATTTGAAGCAAAAATAACTGAAATAAAAAAAGAAGAACAATCTAGTTTTAATTATCTTAAATCAATTCCTATAATACCTTCTAGTCAATCTATTTTAGAACAGATTGAAATTAATTCAAATGAAATAAAATCTATTCAACCTCGTAGTATAAGAAGTCAGTATCGAGCAGTTATTAATTGGCTCACAAAATATAAACCTAATGCAAATGCTTCTAATTTAGATCAAGTTAAAGGTTTATTAGAAGCTTTTTTTCATTTGTGTGAACTTGAAGATTGGAAAAGAAGTAAAATCATTCTTTATCTTCAACTTAATACCCCAACTTTAGAAGAATTACTTGTGCAGTTAGGCACTTGGGGTTATTATTCTCAACAAATTAATTGTTGTAGTAAACTGTTAGGAAAATTAGACCATATTTCTGATGGCACTTGTCTTAATGCTATAGGAAATGCTTATACTTTTTTGAGCCAACATTCAAAATCTTTGGAATACTATGAGCAAAATTTGAAGGTAACAAAAATCAGTCATGATTACCAACAGCAAGGAATAACTTGGAATAATATTGCTATTGTTTATTCAGAGTTAAATAACTATCCTCAAGCTATTGAATCTTGTCAAAAAGCTTTGTTTTTAGCAAAAGAAACAAATGATAAAAATAATGAAAGTAATGTTTTAGGAACTTTAGGTAGTATATATAATTCTTTAGGAGATCATCAAAAAGCTCTTGAATATCATAATCTAGCATTAGCTATCAAGCAAGAAATTAATGATATTAAAGGAGAAGGATTAGCTTTCAATGGATTAGGATCTACTTATCGGAGCTTAGGTGATTATCCTCAAGCAATTAAATATCATCAACAACATTTAGAAATAGCAATTATTACTGAAAATATAGAAGAAGAAGCTAATGCTTGGGGCAATTTAGGTAATGTTTATGATGATTTAGGTGATTATTATAAAGCAATTGAACATCATCAAAAACAATTAGAAATATCAAGAGATATAAACTCACTTTGGTTAGAAGAAAATGCACTAACTAATTTAGGAATTGCCCATTTTTCTCTGGGAAACTATAAACAAGTTATTGAGTATCAAAATCAGGCTTTAATAATAGCTGAAAAAATCGAAGATCGTGAAGGTAAAGGTAATATATTAGGTACTTTAGGTCTTGTCTATTATTCTATGGGAGAATATGAAAAAGCTCTTGAATATCATTCACATCACTTAAAAATTGCTCGTGAAATTGGTAGTAAGGGTAGTGAAGCCAGTTCATTAGGTAATATTGGTAATACCTATTACTTTATGGAGGAATATGAAAAGGCATTAGATTATGGACAACAATTTTTATTAATATCACAACAATTAGGAGATCCTAGAGAAGAAACAACGGCATTAAATAATTTAGGTAATGCTTATGATGCTTTAGGAAATATAGATCAAGCTATAGAAATGTATCAAAAAAGTTTAGAAATTGCTAGAAAGATTGGTTATCTAAAAGGACAAGGTGAGGCATTATGTAATTTAGGCACAACAATAATTCAAATTCAAAAATATAGGGAAGCTATAGAATATTTAGAAAGTGCTTTAGATATCGTCAATCAAACGGGAGATCGCTATGTTGAAGCAATAACCTTATATAATATAGCTGAAATTTATGAAAAATTAAATGATCTAAATAATGCTCAAAAATTTGCCCAAAAAGCATTGCAAACTGCTGGAGCATTGGAAATGCCGGATATTGAAGATTATCAAGAATTAATGGAAAGATTAACCAGCAATGATTAATAATCAAACTAATTTTGAAACTATAGAGCAACAGAGTTATCAAACTGAAATATTACCATCAGATAAATCAATTTTAGATCATTTATCAATTAATCCATCGGATATCAAATCTATTAAACCTAGATGGAAACGTACTCAATATCGAGCTATTGTCAATTGGTTAACTAAATATCAATTTTATGAAGATGCTTCAAACTTAGATAAAGTTAGAGGGTATGTAGAAGCATTTTATCATTTATGCGAAGTTGAAAACTGGGATAGTGCTTCAAAGGTACTATTATCACCTTTAGAATTTCTTGATGGAAATCACTTAAGTTTACAACTTGATATCTGGAGTTACTATCAGGAAGAAATATCACTCTGTCAAAAGTTATTATATAAACTTAATTCAACAGTGGATATAGATTGTTTTGTAGTGATGGGAGATGGATATATAGATTTAGGACAATATCAAAAAGCATTTGAAGCATATCAAAACGGATTAAAACTATCTCGCCAGATTAATAATTGTAATGGAGAAATTACTAATTTACTTTGTTTAGGTTTAATTTGTCACTATCAAGGTCAATATAATGAAGCTGTTAAATACTATCAGCAAGCTTTAAAGACAAATATAAAACTTGAGGATTTAACAAGTGAATATTTATTCCTCAAAGCAAAAACACTGGGAAATTTGGGAATTACTTATCATAACTTGGATAAGTATAATGAATCAGTTCAATGTAATGAAAGTAGTTTAGCCTTATTTCGTCAACTGGGTGATCAAAGAGGGGAAGCATCAGCATTGTTAGGTTTAGGGCAAGATTATTATACTTTAGGTGATTATGAAAAAGGATTTGACTGCACTCAACAAGCATTGGATATTGCTCAAGAAATAGGCGATCGCTCTAATGAAGCCGAAGCTTTAAATATTTTAGGAATGCTATATCGTGAAATGGGAGATTATGAACAAGCAATAGATTTACATCAACAACAAATTATAATTGTTCGTGAAGTTGGTGATTTGCGTGGGGAAGGCTATGCTATGGGTAATTTAAGTGTAGTTTACGAAAAATTAGAAGATTATGTTCAATCTGGCAATTATGCTCAAAAACATTTAGCTATCTCTCAAAGACTTGGTGATAGAAGGGGAGAAGGTGCTGCATTACATTCTTTAGGTATTGCTTTATTGGAACTTTCAGAATTTACAGATGCTTTAAAAATATTACAGACTGCATTAGCAATTTTTAAGGAAGTTGATAGTAAAAGTGAAGAAGCTCAAATTCTTCAAGATTTAGCTATAGTTTATTGGGAACTAAGTGACATAGACTCTGCTCTTGAATGCTGCTATAAAGCTTTAGATTTAATTACAGCATTAGAACTTCCTTCAATAAAAAATTGTCAAGAATTAATAGAACAAATCAAGAATAATGAGCAACAAAGAGACTAACTTCAACAAAGTAAATTTATTAGCAGATAGTAAGTCAATCTTAGACCACTTATCAATTGTTCCATCTACCATAAAATATATTAAACCTCGATGGAAACGTACTCAATACCGAGCTATTGTTAATTGGATAACTAAATATAAAGCATTACCAGAATCCTCTAATTTAGAACAGGTAAAAGGCTTATTGGAAACGTTTTATCATTTGTGTGAAGTAGAAGATTGGCAAACAGCCATCAAAGTTTTCCAATTTAGTCTTAAAACACCCACAGAAGAAGAACTTCATAATCAATTAGGTACATGGGGCTATTACTTTACCCAGATTGAACTTTATAAAAAACTCTTAGATATAGTTACCCCAAGTTCAAAAACAATTTTTCTGACTGGTTTAGGGAATGCCTATGTAGATATAGGAGCTTATGATCAAGCTTTGGAGTATCACCATCAAAGTCTAAAAATTGCACAGGCAAATTCTGATCGTTTAGAAGAAGGTTGCGCTCTTGGAAATTTGGGTTTAACTTATCATCAGCTAGGAAATTACACTCAAGCTATTAACTACCAACAGCAACGCCTAGAGATCGCCCAACAAATTCAAGATCGTCAAGGAGAGGGAAATGCTTTAACTAACTTGGGACTGATTTATCATACTCAGGGAAACTATGAAAAAGCGATCAATTATCATCAACAAAGTTTAGTTATAGCACGGGAAATAGGTAACTTGTTGGGAGAAGGAAATGCACTCTCAAACTTGGGAATTGCTTACTTTACTAAAGGAGACTACCACCAAGCTGTCAAGTATAATCAGCAACGTATAGAAGTTGCTCAAGAAATTGGAGATCGCCCTGGACAGATGAAAGCAATGGGTAATCTTGGTAATGCTTATCACCAATTGGGAGAAGAAGACAAAGCTATTGATTATCTCGAACAATGTTTACAACTAGCACAGAAAATAAAGCATCTAGAAGTAGAAGGATATGCTTTAGGAAGTTTAGGAACTATTTATCTGTCTCTTAAAGAGAATAAGCGAGCAATTGAGTATTATCAAAAGCATTTAATAATTGCCCAAAACATTCAAAACCATTGGGGACAAGAACAAGCTCTTAAAAACCTTTGTGATGCCTATGCTGACCTGCACGATTACCCTCATGTTATCGAATATGGGGAAAAACATCTCCAATTTACTCAAAAAAGTCAAGATACTCATAGAGAAGCACAGACACTGGGACGTTTGAGCCGTGCTTATCGTGAACTCAAGAATTACAATAGGGCGATCGCCTGTAGTGAACAACGTTTAGCAATTGTGCAACAACTCCAAGATACTCAGATGGAAATACATACCTTGGAAGCTATTGGACGAATTTACTCTTGTATGGGAGAGTATGCTCAAGCTTTAAATTACCAAAGACAAAGCCTTGCTGTTGCATTAGCTATCAAAGATTTTGTCAGTGAAGGAAATGCTCATTGGGAAATAGGTGTTACCTATGATGCTCTAGGAAATTATCATCAAGCCATTAAACACTATCAAAAGCATTTAGAAATTGTACGAGATATAGGAGACTGTATTGGAGAAAGTGCTAGTCTCAACAATCTTGGGATTGCTTATTATTCCTTACAGGATTACAAAGAAGCAATCAGATACTATCAACTTTATCTAGTTATGGTTCGAGAACTAGGTAATACACAAGCTGAATTGAGAACTTTATCGAATTTAGGTCATTGTTTTTATTATTTAGAGAATTACCATCAAGGGATGGAGTTCTATCAACAAGCGTTAGCGATCGCTAAGACAACGGGATATCTTCTTGAAGAAGGCAAAGCTCTATATAACTTAGCAGTAAGTTTAGCAGCACTTCAAGATTACTCGGAAGCTTTGCAAAATTTACAACTAGCATTAGAGACTTTTAGAGATATTGGAGATCGTCCCCTTGAAGCTATCATTCTCTACAGTATTGCAGAGATTTATCAACAAGTTGGCAATTTAGATAAGTCAAAAAAAAATTGTGAACAGGCATTGATAATCGCTACTGAATTAAATATTCCCCTGATAGAAGAATTATACGAACTTAAAACTCAACTAGAAACACCTTAATTTCACATTGAACTTAATAAAGTACGTACATAAGCTGCTGCTGTAACGGCTGCATATTGTTGCCAAGTATCAGATTTATGTTCATCACAATAATCACAAATACCACGAACTACAAGATAACCTATACCATGATTCCAAGTAGCATCAGCAACACCTGATCCTTCCATTTCAATAGCTTTAACTCCAAATTGATCCCTTAATAAATCACGTTTTTGAGGATTTTTAAGGAGTTTATTTGCTGAACCAATTGCACCTAATAAAATTCTAGGTTGATCTTTTCGTCTTTCTGAATCTTCTGGATGGGAAATTATCTCATCGGTTTCCTCAGAAGAATAAAGTATATCTGTTTCTGGAGAAGGAAGTTGCCAATTTAGCTTTTGCAGCGCTTTGATGATAATATCTTCCCAGGGGCTTTGTCCTAACATTTCATTACTACGCAAATATCTGGCAGCTTCGATTAACTCTGCACTTGCAGCAATTGGCATAGCACGAATTTCTGTAAATTTTTGAGACTCTTTATCAAAATCGTACTGTACAATTCCTTTTTTATTAGAAACAACAATATCACCTAAACGTACATGATCTTCCACTTTGGTAGGATGTGGTACACCGCCAGCAATACCACACATAATAATTGATTTGACAGTAGGATAATGATTCAACATATTAGTTGCTCGAACAGCAGCAATATTGTTACCCATATCAGCTAAAGTTACGGCTACTGTTTGAGGAGTGCCTTCACTATCAGCAATATCTGTTAACCAATATCTTCGCCCTGCCCCTGCTCCTTTTTCCTTAACATCTCGCCCTTGTCCAAATACAGTTTTAACTGCTACATATTCTTTTGGTAATGCTGTAATTATGCCAATAACGGGTTCTGAATTACCTATCTTAGAAATAATTAAGTTAGTTTTACTTTGCAAATTTTCTGTTGATAATGTTCCTATTTTCTGTTTACCAAAAGTTATAACTATATTGAATATTTGTAAATCTTTGTCATCTAAATTATACTTTTCTGGTTCTTTTGTAATATATTCTAAAAAGCTAATTAGAGGATGATAATTAGGTTTTTGACTAGAGACTTTATATTCTTTAAACCTTGCGACTAAGCTAGTAATAAATTCACTAATACCTAAATTAAAATCAAGAGCATCAATAAAATAATTATTAACTCCTGCGTTACTAAGAAGACTTTTTTTTGCTCCTATAGAATCAATATTTCTAAATATTTGATTTAAAGATGATTCGAGTTGAATAATATCATCTTGTTCTAAATTAGAGAAGATTTGAGTTTGTGAATTGACCATTGTATTATTGTTAATTTGGTTAATATAGTTTAGTGCTGGAATAACATCTGCACCAATTAAAATCAAAATTTGTTCAACAGGGCGTGTTTTTTCAGCAAATTTTAGAGAAAAATTATCTGTATCTTGAGAAAGTACCTTGACAACTTTAGTTAAATCACTTTCATTTAATTTGAGTAATGGTAGAATAATATTACCCTCTCTTAATAAAGTGCCAATATTTTCTTCAAGATTTATGGTTTCAGGATTTTTAAATGCTTCTTGAATTATAGTTATTACATCTTTGGTAAAAATACTTTGTTTTGCAGTATCTTGTTCTGATAAGTTAAAAGCTTTTTCAAGTTTAGCTTGAGGGATTGTTTCTCTTAACGCATAGGATAAAGCATATTGTGGAGAATATCTTTTAACTGTTTCCGTAAACTGTTGCCACTTTTCTAAATTTTCCTGTTCTTCTTTTGGAGTAGAATCAACTTCTTGTTTGAGACTATTAATATCTTTTGATTTTCTATTGTGTTCAGCTAAATCTTGAGAATTAAAACCACAAGCTTCTACTAAAGGTTGAGATATGGGTACATTAATAACTTCAGGATCAGCTTTATGGGTATAAACAAATTGATTTACAATAGCTTGATATTTATCCATTTCAATTCTAAGTTTTTGAACTTCTTCAAAAGTGATTTGTTTTTTTAATAAACCTAATGAAAGGACTTCTTTTTGTATTTCATTGACTTTAGCTTCTAATTGATTTCGATATTTCTGAAGAATATTAATAAATTCAGAACGCATCTGATGAAATTCATCATTATTTAATGTATATCTTTTAATTGATTCTCTAAGAGCGTGTAAACATTGAATATGACTTTGTTCAGTAATTATCTGATTGCCTTTCTTTATACTTTCAGGATTTTTTAAAAGAACAATTAGTAATGGATGTTCTTTCGGTAAATTATCAATATTGCCATCACTTCCGGGTTCATTGTTTAAAGGAATTGCATCATAAATTGTGAGATTAACATTATTTTTTATCAACCATTCTGGACATCCTCTCTGAATTATATTAACATAATTTATTATGATACTCATAAAATCATCTTTTACAATAAGCCATTCTTGATTATCAGGATCAACTTTGCAATAATGAGAATATTCAATCCAAGCTAACTCAGCAGCTTTAGATGGTTTAACTGACAAAGGTAGCTGACGAACAAAATCAAAAACATATTTTAATTCTGTACGAAATCCAGTCTCTTTAAAAGATTGATCTATGAGATGTAGCCATTGCCTTCTTGCTTTTTTAAATTCTTTAGAACTTGGTCGTTCTATTTTTCGTTTTTTCCACCAATATAAATATTCTGAAACACGCCCTTCTACTTTTTCTATTATTAAATATCGTTCATGAATTATATTTTTCTGCTTTATAATTTCAGGACAATATTCTTGATAAAAATTGTTTTCTTTAACAATCTGACTCAAGGTTTTATGTAGCACTTCAAAACTAACAGTATCAACTAAAGTTTCTTCAACATATAAGAGAGTATCTAAAATTTTGAGATTAAACCAATTATTATATTTTTTTTCAAATTCTCTAATAACTTCACTCGGAAACTTGTAATCTTTCCTATACTTTTCTATCAGATTAACAAAGTCAACTCTGTCATTTTTCTTAATTGATGAAACTTCAAAAATAGCATTAGCAATAATCATTAACTCTTTCCAAGAGTCTTTACACCGATATTGCCATTCATTAATTTTCCGCAGTGGTATTCTTGACTTTTTCTGTAGCTGTTCTATATTTCTTTCAACTTCTGACAAATAATGAAAAATTCTCTGATTTTCCTCATAAAAGCTGTCAACCCATTCTCTAACATGGTAGTAAATTTCATCAGATGACATTTTTCCAATTGGCATTACATCAACTGAGAGAGAACCAATATCATTAAATGCCACAATACAGGGAACATGACGACCTATACCCAGTCTTTGAGCAAAACGATGTGCTTCATAAACTCCTGGCACAGCCGAATATTCTCCGATTTTTCTGTTTAAATCATTGAATGTTCGTTCAGGGGAATGAACAGGTCGAAATCCTCTAGGTCGCAATTCATCCCATATTCCCCTTTCAGGATAATCATCTTCCCAATAATGATATCTGCGTCTTCCCCAAGGAAGCATTCCAAGAATAATTTGGAGCGAAGTTATATTGCCCCTCATATCACCCCTTGCCAACTTCCTTCTAACATCATTTTCAAATTCTTCCTTATCAATATCAGAAAAAAAGATAAAACGAATGCGATCTGCTGTTCGGTGGCATAAGTCCACAAAATAACGTTGTATAAACTCCATACACACTGGTGAACCATCATTGACAAAAACAAGACTAAAGCCAAATCTATCCGTAAGAGTACGATGTGGTTCATCTAACCTCAAAGCATAACGATATACTTCCTCTGCACTAGCTGCTCCAAAACCCATAATGAATAAATCTTGCTTAATTTTTATAATTATAGTTGATGTAGATAAAAGTCTCTGATTTGTCAGTCTATGTCAAGAAAAGAAATTTAAAAAAGCGATTAAATATTGTCAAGAAAGTTTAAGAATAGCAAAAGAAAACATAAATCTTGAAATAGAAACACAAGTGTTAGGTAGTCTAGCTCAAGCTTACAGTGGTTTAGAACAATATGACAATATAATAGAATACCACAAGCAAAGTTTAAATATTATGCAGGAATTACAAGATCGTAAAGGTGAAGCCGAAGCTTTGTGTAATCTAGGAGTTACTTTTGCAAAAATGCAACAATATCGAGAAGCTGAAGAAAACTTAAAAGCTGCTTT
This sequence comes from Okeanomitos corallinicola TIOX110, assembly GCF_038050375.1. Taxonomy (NCBI): domain Bacteria; kingdom Bacillati; phylum Cyanobacteriota; class Cyanophyceae; order Nostocales; family Aphanizomenonaceae; genus Okeanomitos; species Okeanomitos corallinicola. The sequence goes on from NZ_CP150886.1 coordinate 2,521,472, forward strand.
AGGCATTTGTAGAGATATTGAGAACTATTCTACAGAAGTTTATATTTTGGAGAATTTAGCAATGCTTTATTGTCAATTAAATAATCACAATTCTGCTAAAGAATATTGCAAACAAGGTTTAAATCTGCACACAAAATTATACCAAATCCGGTTCTCATAACCCCCTAAAAAAATACCGGAATTTAACGCAATATCATGATTTTGAGGCTTAATCGTTCGGGGGGCGTGGCAACCGGATTTGGTATTAAACCTTCCTTTGTCACAAAGTTTTCAACAATTAGTTAAATATTTCCAACATAACAATTATTAATTATGAGCAATTCAACTACAAGAAATAACCAAGATAGTTTAACTGATATCTTACCTTCAGGTGATTCCCTTCTTAAAAAACTATCAATTGATCCATCTAGCATAAAAAATATAAAACCCCGTTGGAAACGTACTCATTATAGAGCCATAATTAATTGGTTGTGTATTTATTAAAAATAAATGTCAAAATCAATCTCAGACAATAATCTTTCTAAAATTGAGAAACTTCTCCTAGATTTAAAGCAAGCAAAAGCTGTAAATGATCACCATAAACAAGCACAACTACTCATGAATTTAGGTAGTGCTTATTACTCTCAAGGTGACTATGAACAAGCCTTTTTATGTTACTAGGACTTACGCATTGACAAAAATATCATTTATGCAGTCTAGACAATGGCATTCTTGTCAAGGTTAGCAAAAATGTGTTCACGGACAACAGAAGTAAACAGATTCCTCTGTACTTCATACCAATTGCTAATTATTTTTTCAGAGCGCATAAACTCCAATTTCACAAAAGCTTGAAGTGAACAAAATATGTGAGTTTTGATTGCACAGGTATCTCTAACCATGAACCGACAAATTCCACATACTTGTTTTATGGCTCGATGAAATGTTTCAATACCCCAATGGGTATCATGAATTGTGACGAAGGTACTTCTAGTTATGTCTTTGATTTTCTCCTCATCTGGCAGATATAAAATATAATGTCTAGAGTCTTCTTTTTTAAAGTCTTTCCTAAACAACTTTATAAATCCAAATTCTTTCAGATGAGTCCTTAATCCTTCTTCAGAAATAGCCAGAGTGCTGACCTGACAATACTTATGTGGCTCGTTTGAAACAGTTCTATTTTTTTCAATTCCGAATAAAAACCCCAATTTCTGGTTTTTTAGAAACTTCAAGTTTTCTACTCCAGAATACCAACTATCTCCTGTTACCATTCTGGGTTTGACTCCCCAGCTTATTATTTCACTTACCATTTCTCTAAAATAATCGTTTTTTGTTTTTCCCTCCTTTTTATCATATATTCTGTAATTAATTGGGACTGAATTACCATTAATATCACTGTAATATAAAGTGATTAAATTTAAGCCAATAATAGTTTTATGGGCTTTTCCTGACCAAAAATAACCGATTAATTCGGCATTTTTGGGGTCGCTGTAAATCTTTTCTATAACCGTGTCATCTACACTTAATATTCCTCCTTCTAGGTTAATTATTTTCTCTATTATTTTGAATAAATCTTTGGGTTCGTATCTCTCTCTCAATAAAAAGCGGTTTACACTATCATGTGAAACATTTCCCAATATCTCTGCTAACCTACTGCACCCTCCATACTTTGGCTCTGACAGCAAAAATAAGGTGTAGATGTCTAGATTGCATTGTGCTGTCGTTCGCGTTAGCGTTGCGTAGCAAGGGTTTAGTAATTTCTCTCATTCTCCCACACCCATTACTAGACGACCCATATTTATCAATGCACTATTTTATTATTCTGTCAATGCGTAAGTCCTAATTAATATGAATTAAATTGACTAACTCTGGAGTCAGAAATAAAGGTAGGGCTGCATGACAAGCTAACCATAAGTGCTTCATGCCAAAGTGTCGCTCAAAAGCTACTACTTCCCGAACAGCAAATTCAGGAGGTAGCCATTGCCTTCTAATAACTGCTTCCAAAGTTTTAATCATCTAACCCAACTCCTGGTGGAAATGGATGTCCCTGCAAAATTTTAACTGTATCGTTTAAACCTTCTCTGTCCAAAGAAAACATTGGCACTAGATGGGCAATATCCTCGAAACCACTGTAATAAACTCGTAGTTTCAAATTCTTTGGGAATAGTAAGACTTGTTAAACCATTTATAGGGTGTTCAAATCCAACATGAGCAAAAATAATTACAAAAGAACGGCTCTTTTTGTTGATATAAGAATCTACTTCTAATCTACTTTTTTCGCAAAACTCAATAGCCACAGATTCCATCTGTTCTCGATTTGTTTCTGGGATATTATATAACCATATAACTAATACAATATCCAGACAAGTTTCTGGAAGAAATAAATCTAAAATATTTTGACATTGATTACAATTTTTCAGTTTCGATTCTATTATCTGTCCTCCTGTTAATATATCAGATGGATAGAGACGAACATCAATTTTTCTGTTAGGTCGCTCAGTCTTATGTTTTAGATCCCGTAACATCCTCTCAATTATATAGTCTTGAAGAATAGTCGTATCATAACCACTAATGGTAAAGGTAAATATTCCTTCATAACCAACTCGTTGTGTAAACTCAGGAGCTAAAGTTTCTAAATCATAACCAACTATAACTTCTTTATCAATTCTCACTGCTTCTACTCTGGATGTTATTTGTGGTTTTGCTTGTCTATTCTTAGCCAGTAAATCATTGTAATCTTTGCGTCTGAGTGGAGATTCTAAATTTTCTCTTTGGCTGGATTTAGCAATTAAGTTTTCGATGAATTCCTGTTCATCATCTACTACTTTAAACTTGAAATACTTTAAAAATATAATTAAATTTAATTGTTTCCCATCACCATTATAGTTATAAGTTGTCGTAGCTTCAGCCAAAAAGATTTCCACAAATTCTTTTGGTGGACAATTATAGTTTAAATTTAGTTGATCTTGAAGATTACAATTAGACATGAGAGACTTTAAATACTGACTACTACGAGCCGCAAAATGTTCTTCCAAAATTTCTCGTAACTGTGCCATTTCATAAAAATTAAACCCTAGCATTGAAAAGTTTTAAAATATGTAAGATTGCATTTCAATTTGCATCGAAGTTAAGGTGCTATTAAGTAACTGGAGCTTAATGACAAGATATTGCTCTTTAATTTATACCTCAATCTAGGTCAAGAATGATCTTCATCCAGTTTTTTCAAGTGTTCAAAGGTTTTTCAACTTTTTTGGTTTCCAAGGACTAAACTATTGTTAGGCGATCGCGCAGATGCAAATGGCGCTAAATTATCAATGTTACATTTAAAACTACTAGTTAACTTATGAGTGATAAGGAACAAATCCTGGAAGTATACCTTCACGAATATGAAAAACTAAAGGAAGAACAAGCACAGCGAATAGGTTTTCGCGATAATATGCTGTATGTAACGCTGGGTGTATTTGGTGGTATTCTCTCTTTTGCCCTATCTGGTAAAAACAACAACAACAACTACGCACTCCTAGTTATTCCTTGGGTTTGTCTTATCCTTGGTTGGGCTTATCTGGTCAACGACGAAAAAATCTCAGCTATCGGAAGATACATTCGTTATACCCTTGTCAATAAAATTCAAGAACTAACTGGTAATGCAGACATAGAATCTATATTTGGTTGGGAAATAGCCCATAGAAGTGATAAGCGACGTTTTCGACGCAAGATAGAGCAATTAATCGTTGATGAGATTACTTTTGTTTTATCTGGTATAGTTGCATTGCTTGCTTTTTGGTTTTTAGTCTCACAGCCGCCTTTAGCTATTAATATTTTGTGTATTGTGGAGTTTATCCTTTTAATAGTCTTAGCTGTGGAAATTTTCATTTACGCTGACTTAGGAGTTGGAAGGTAGTTTTATCCCTCTTATATCAGACTCTGAAAAATGGTTGTCAAACCCTGATTCTTTCCTTTTCAGGGTGCGATAAAGAAGCTGAAGTTTAGACAGGTTATAGGGTGTGGGGTGTGGGGTTTTTTGATCATGAACTCTACTATCAAGCAGATAATTATCTTATACCATTTCTTTATGAGGCTGCGCTTAATTTTGCGACTTGTATTTTCCTCCTCTGTTACCTCTGCGGTTAATATCCTAATGAATTTGGCGCATCTTTATACAGAATTGGTATTAGTTTCTTTAGGGTTTACGAAGGAATAAAAACTTAATAAATTGATATCTGATTCTAAATAAATACTATATTTTATTGAGGTTTTATCAGCCCAAACCCTTTATTTATATTTCTTTCAACCTACTTGTCACCCCCTGAACTTGCCTACCAAGTCTTGCTCTCACGACAATGTAAAATACCTACCCTTGTGAGATCCCCCTGCGCTCTGCTTCCACGGATCACTTTTATGGCTTACGCCAAACTTCTCAGCGCAGCCATACCCAAAAGGCTTTACAGCAAGCCATATCTAGTCTCTTGAGCCTAAAAAATTAATGAGAATGCCAATTATTTTACCTATATTAACTAAAAAGTATTCATTCAAATCAATAGTAATAGTTGTTTCTTGTAATTGCATAAATTTCCAAATACTTCCTGTAGTGATAACTCCATAAATTGTATTAATTTCTTGATTGTGACGTTGATTAAATAACTGAGCAGCAATCATTTCTGCCATACATTGAGCTAAACCTGATTCTATGTTATCATTCTTCGCTTCTACCAAAGTAATTATAGGTGCTTCGATAATTAATTGTTCAGAAGATTTACTAATCAGAAAATCACAAAATCCAGTTAAACCCCTTTCTGGATCTACATTAAAATCTTTACCTGAAAATAAACTTATTTGATTGGTTAATTGTTTTCTAATTTCAATTAATATTGGTGTAACTATCATTTCTGAACGAGATTTTTCGGAGTTAATAGATAGAGCTAAAGGAACGTTATATTCTAGTGTTTCTGACAGTAACTGACTATATTTTCGTTCAGGAATTGCGGAGAAGAAGCCGATTTGTTCAGATAAAGTTATCCCAAATTCAGATTTAATTTGTTCCAGGGTAAATTGGCTGTATGACATTTGATTTTTATCCTATTTTTATAACGTTATACCAATTTTGTATCAAGATGCACGAAATTCATTAGAGAATTAACCACAGAGTATAAAAATACGAGTTATTAGTAGGACTTAGGCATTTTAAATGTTAGGTTCTGAGATTGCTTCCTTTCGTCGCAATGACACTATTTGAAGTAGATTTTGTGTAATTCCTGATTAAATTAAAAGGGAGCATCCCAATTTTGCAAATTTACCAAAATTATTAGTTGTCATTGCGTTAGCGGAGCTTTCGGTTGAACGATACACTCCATTTCATTCCGCAAAGCTAAAGCTACACTTCGTGAACGTAATGACAGATTTTATTTTTACACATTTGGGATACTCCCAATAAAAAGGGGAGCATCCCAATTTTGCAAATTCACAAAAATGATAAGTAGTCATTGCGAATGGAGCGTAGCGTAATGAAGCAATCTCAAAGTCTTAATATGCGATTACTTCCCTCCATTTCATTCCGCTCGTAATGACGGGTTTTATTTTTACACATTTGGGATGCTCCCATAAAAAGTACCTAAGAACAGCTAAATCAAACTTTTATTTTTGGTTTTCACCCGTTGATAAAATTCCTCCATTGTTTCAATAAACGAATTATCTTTGTGCCAAAAAGCTGGAAAATCTCCCTGTTTCTTCACAAGAATTGCTGACACACCACTAGAATTAGGTACTTCTATGGTTTGAGGTAAACGCTTTTTCCCTAACCAAAATTCTCGCACACTTGGCTTTTCATCCACAGATTGTTTTTCTAGCTGAGTATAAAAGGAAGAAGCAGGTTCTAATCTAAATTCCTGGGGATTTAATTCCTGTACCAGTGCTTTACCTAAGTTAGAATTAGCTAGTTTTTTATGAAGTTCGTCCTTTGATAATCCCCGTAATTCAAATAATAGAAATGGATTTTTATCTAATCGAGAAGCAACTAAATAATAAACTCCAGCAATATGTTTGCAGGGATTCGCATAATCTGGACAGGAACAGTTAGTTTGAAAATCTTTACTACTATGAGGTAATAAATTTAATCCCAATTCTTGAAAAGTATCTTCAATATTTTCTGGAACTTCATTCAACAACAATCTAGAAATAATACTAGCTTTAGATGATAGTTTATCAATAACTTGATTCCAACTACTTTTATCTATAGCTTTAATCTCAATATGAATATGGTAAGTAGGTTCTTTATACACACCAAAGTAAGGATTTATTGAACCTCTAACCTTGGCAGTGATATGATTTTGCTTAACTTCAAAGTTTAAAACCTTACCATTATTAGCATAAGAACGACCTCTTTTTAACCGATTATCATCAGTAAAATTTTCTAATGCTTGAATAAAGCGATCTCCCCACCATGTCCGACTAAATTTACCCATAATTAAGCACCTGAATAAAATTAATTTAACATTTTCAGAACCAACAAAAAGCTCTGTATTTCTTAATCTGTTTTCCGGTAAGGGTGGCCACCGAGATACGGATACTGTGATACTGTTTGCATCCACCAACCGACAAGAGGAAATTGAATCCAGAAAGAGAAGTAGAAGAACGTCAAATACCAGTATGGAATAACAAACCCGATTCCAAGCCCCTTATAAACAGCCAGCAGCAGATAGTCATATACAAAAAGCGGAAGTGTTAGGTATAGGGCCAGCCAACACGAGTTGACCAAATGCTTGCTGTCAGTCCAATACTTTTTGAGGGTATATTGCGTAATCGGAAAATAGATGAGTGTGACGAAGACACAAACCACAATTTTTGCCCAAAAGTACCATTGCTGGTAATAGTCGGGAAGTCCAATTATGTAAAAAATGAGCCAAGTAATAAAGCTGTATACAAGCAACTGGAAGTGTTTCTTAGTGTCCATATTTCCTGTAGTCGTCAGTAGCACTTTTGTTGCAACTCTATTTTTATACGATTGCACAAAGTCGGAGAGCAATTTTTTTTCGGCGGCCACCTGGTAAGTATTCAGCTAACTCCTATAGCTTGTGTGACAATGTAGAAGTCATACGGCAACCTAACGCTAACAGTAATCAGCTTTTTACAGCAATAACAAAGATTCAGAAATTGTAATTTCAGGAATGTGATCTGCATCTGTCTATTTTCACTCTTTGTATTTCAATATTTCACGTATATAGCTAACGGCTGAATGCTTACGTTTCTCGTTCCCTGTTCCCTTTCATAAATATACAATTTATTTACTACTACTTATTTTACTCCAAAATTGCACTTTTATTTAAAGAAATTAGTTGTTTGAAAGCCTCGTTATCTAATTCTGTTAACCAAGATTCATCATTACCAACTACAGATGCAGAAAGTTTTTTCTTATCTTCTATCATTTGATCAATTTTCTCCTCTAAAGTACCCATTGCTACAAATTTATGTACAAATACATTCTTTTGTTGTCCAATCCGAAAAGCTCTATCTGTGGCTTGATTTTCCACTGCGGGATTCCACCATCTATCAAAATGAAAAACGTGATTCGCTTTGGTTAAAGTAATCCCTACACCTCCTGCTTTTAATGATAAGATAAATACAGATGGTTCTGTATCTGGGTCTTGAAATTCAGTTATCATCTGTTCCCGACGTTTACGATTTGTCCCACCATGCAGATAGTAGGTGTTACAATGTAAATTATGTTTAATATGTTTTTCAATTTGTTCGCAAACTTCTGTAAATTGACTAAATATCAGTAAACTTTCCCCTTCCGAAACAGCTTCCTCTATCATTTCTACTAAACGACTGAGTTTATGAGAACGTTCTGTTGAAAAATCACTGTTATCTTGTAAAAATTGAGCCGGATGATTACAAATTTGCTTTAATTTCATCAAGGTTGACAAAATTAAACCTTTGCGTTGAATTCCCTCTACTGTTTGTAATTTCTCTTCTACATCTTTGACAACTACCTCATATAAAGATGCTTGTTCTTTAGTTAAATTAGTGTAGAGTTTTTGTTCAACTTTATCTGGTAAATCGTTAATAATAGATTTATCAGTTTTCACCCGACGTAAAATCAAAGGTTCAACTAATTTCTTCAGGGTAGTTGATTTGATTCTATCATTATCTTTTTGAATCGGAACTTCAAAAGCTTTACGAAACTGTGCTTCTTTACCTAAATAACCAGGATTCAAAAAATTAAAAATTGACCATAAATCTAACAATCTGTTTTCTACAGGAGTTCCTGTTAAAGCTAGTCTGTGTTTAGCTGCAAGTTTGAGGATAGCTTTGGTTTGTGCAGCTTTAGGATTTTTGATATTTTGTGCTTCATCTAAGACAATTCTTTGCCATTTTACACTTTGCAGGAGTTTTTCATCTTTGCGTGCTAGGGTAAAGGAGGTAATGATAACATCGTGTTGTTGACAAGCTGTTTTGAATTCGGGAACAGTTTGGATGCGATCGCTCCCATGATGTATCATACTCTGAAGATGAGGTGCAAATTTCGCAATTTCCTGTTTCCAGTTACCAACCACAGATGTCGGTGCAATTAATAATGTCGGTAACACAGATGTTTGCAAACTATTGACATTCTCTCCACCTTTTTTATCCTTTTTATTTTCCCTATCTTCTATTTTTTCTATCTCCCCGTCAATAGAAAGCGACTCTTGCTGATATCTTTCATTTCCTCTATCTTTTTGAGATTTCTTATTTTTCCTATCTTCTATTTTTTCTATCTCCCCTTCAATAGAAAACAATTCTCTCTCCTGCACAAGTCTAGCAATTACCTGTACCGACTTCCCTAAACCCATATCATCTGCTAAACAACCATTTAAACCCAACCGTTCCAAATATTCTAACCAAGCAACACCACGTTTTTGATATTCTCGTAAATTACCTTGCAAATTTAATTGGTCAGAAATTGGTTCTAATCTACTTTTATCCTGTAGTTTTACCATCATATCTGACAAAATTTCATCATGTTCAATATCCCAATCTTCCCCAACTTCTGCATTCCATTGTAAAAATTCTAAAACAGACATCTCTGGTTTTTTTTCACCTTGAGATTGCCAAAATTCTAGTAATTGCTGCATTTTATCCCGGTCTAATTCCATCCACTGACCACGAAAATGCACTAAGGGTGCTTTAGCATTAATTAATTGTTCCCATTCTTGTTTCGTAACAACTTCCTCTCCAATTGCTAATTCATATTCATATTGCACCAAAGAATTTAAACCAAAATAACTTTTGTTTTCTCCTTTAGTTGCAGAACGACTATTACCAGAAGCTTTCAATCTCAGTTTAGCACGACGACGACCAGCAGGGGTATACCAAGCAGGAACGGTAATTTTAAAACCTGCATCTTCTAACACCCAAGCACTTTCTTGTAAAAATGCAAATGCTGATTCTAATGTTAATTTCATTCCTACTGGAGTATCTGTTTCTAATCCTTGCCATAATTGGGGATACATCCGTGCTGCATATCCTAAATTTAATAACAAGTTAGTTTCAAAGTTACTACCATATTGTTTTTGTACACCTGTTTTTGTTTTTGAACTCATTGACCAATAATCTGCTAAAGCTAACTTTAAAGAAGGGTCTTGTTTACTAGATACTAAAAACTGCATTTCCCAGTTATCTATTTGGTCAGCAGCAGGTGAATTAAGTTGAAAACACAGATAAAAAGGTAGTTCTGATTGGGAACGGGTAATTTTACTTTTCCATGTCTGCCATTGATGATATTCTGCTAAGGTTACATATCGGGTAAAATGTGAACGAGAAAAACAATGGTAAACTAAGGAATCTGTAATTTTTTTATCAAAGGCGGCTGTTAAGGGTGTATGAATAACTATGTTATTGAGGATATATTCAGAAAAGTGTCTTAATAGGGTTTCTTGGTTATAAAACTCAATGTTTTCATTTTCTATAGTTGAACCTGCTACACAAATTAATGGCATATATTCAATATATTTCTGAATACTAGCTTCATACTGTTCGGAAATTATTTCCCACCCGGCATAAATTTCAAATGTAGGGGGAAGTAGTCTGTTTGGTTTAGTTTTACCTGTGGGTTTATTTAATTCTAATGGTTTGTATTTGAGGGTGGGAATATATTGATCTTTGAGAATTATTTGTTTGAATGATTGGGTATAGTGATACCAAAATAATAAGTCTGAACCAAGTTGAATTTCACTCAGGTTATTGATTGTTAAAAAATGAATATCGTTGAGCAGTTTGATAATATTAATTGCTGAGGTAATATCACCTTTTAAGGAGCTTAAAGTTTTATAACAACATACTTGCCAATATTGAAAATCTGTGTATTCTTCAGGAATTTCTATTTCTAAATATTTAATTAGTTCTGGTGAGGGTAAAGGTTGATTATTAGCGGTTGGCAGTGCAAAATATTTTGTAGATATGCGTTCTTTTAAGGTTGGTAATGGTTCTTTAATTCCTAATTCCTGTCCTAAAAATTGTAATAATTCGTCTTTGTCCAGATGTCCAGGATGAATCTGTTGTTTAGGGTTACGTTTCTTTTTTAATACAGGCGTTTCTACCCACAGATAAAATGAACCTGACTGCACAAAGTCGGTTTTTGGGTTGGGTATCCAAGTGCCATGAAGGATTTTCATAGCTTTATTCTGATTATTTTTGACTATAAATTTTCATGTTTAGCATACATGAATTTGGCGATAATTTTACTACCAAATATTAAATTTTGTGTACTTGTAGCGGTTTCTGTTCACCGAAGTATGACGTTAGGGTGTTGGAACTTCAGTCATAGTTATCAGGTACAGTCTACACTTGAAAGGTCATAATTAGGACAGCAATTCTCATTTTGAAAACAGTTTACGCCATTTTAGCAATCTCTAAGGGACTTCCAAATCAAAAAATATCAATCTTTAAGACAGCAGGGAGCAGGTGGGAAAAAAGTTGTTTTGATAATAGGATAATTTACAGCAGTTTCCGAAGCTATGAGTTACAGTCTATCGATCTTATCCTTTTCCTATACCTATACTTTCAATATTTAAATCAAGTGTACCTCATTACAACGGGAAGCGCTGTATTGCCCTACCTGATGTACCTTCAGCCGGGGGTTTAGATTTACTCTCAAAACGGTTAGAAACGATTACCTGTTTGTTGCAACCAGAAGCACAAAAATATAACTTGAAGTTTCCCACGGGAATGCTGTTATGGGGACCACCAGGAACAGGTAAAAGTTTATCGGCTAAGTTAGCAGCTAAGAAAATGGGCTTGCCATTGTTAGCAGCTAATTGGGGTGTACTATTAGGTAGTCCTCATCCTGATCGAGCTTTAAAGGAGTTTATCGCTTTGGTAACATCCCTTGCTCCCTGTGTTCTCTACTGGGATGATTTTGATAAGGGTTTTGCTGGCTGGGACTCGAATGCAGATGGAGGTGTGGCACGGCGTTTATCTGCGGCGTTGTTAACTTGGATGCAGGAGCATCAAGAGCCTGTTTATACCGTTGCTACTATTAACCGCTTGGAAATGCTACCTGCTGAATTGGTACGTCGTTTTGATGATGTGTTTTTTGTAGATTTACCCCATGAGGGGGCAAGATACGAAGTTTTTAATTTGCATTTAGCTAGGTATTTTCCAGCTTTTCGAGGTAATGATTCGCCTTGGAGTGATGAGCAATGGCGCAGGTTATTGACTGAATATAGGATTTGTACTCCCGCAGAAATTGGTAATGCTGTGCGTCGTTGTGCTGAAAGGGCTTTTGCTCAAGGTAAACCAGGGCGAATTGAGTTTGAGGATTTACTAAGACAGCGATCGCATTTTACCCCGGCGATGGAACGAGAATCTGAGCAGATGCAAGCTATTCGCAATCAGGCTATTTACGCTCAACCCGTGTCGAGTGAAGATGTTTCACGGTTTGCTTATCAGCACCAGGAGCTATTTGAATAAGCTGGGTTTATCCTCAACAATTTGGGAGCATCCCAAATGTGTAAGTTTATTTTTTACTTGAGTTCAAGACGTGAAATGAACGAACCACGAAGACACGAAGGACACGAAGGGAAGAAGGAAAAAGAGAGTTTTTGGTGTTGTTGCGGTTATTTTTTCAAAATTGGGATGCTCCCAACAATTTAGCTAATATAGAACTGGTATTTGATTTGTGAAATTATCTGTGTAGAAAGTGAATATGGGAAGTGTACGGAGTGTTTCCAATAATCAAATATAGGACTCCTATTTGATTTTTGATAGCTTGCGTGGCGTAGCCATACAAAACTCGGTACACCTTAATATTTTCTAATCCTCTTGCCTTCCTACGTAGGAAAATTCAGAAATCAAACCGGATTCCTATATGATTCCTATATATGATTTTAGATTTTCATCAAAAAAAGCAGTAATGCTACCAACAATCAATGATTGAAACAATAATTATTTTTGTTATCATCGGGCTAATTGTTACTCTAATTTTAATTAATCCCATTCTCAGTAAAAGGAGAAGAAACCGTCTCAAAGGTCGTTCTTTTCCTCCCCTTTGGAATGCCATTATTGAAAATAATTTGCCAATATATCTCTATCTTGTTCCTGATGAAAGAAAGCGACTACAAGGACATATTCAAGTATTTTTAACAGAAAAGCAATTTATTGGCTGTAGAGAATTACAGGTAACAGAAGAGATGAAAATAATCATTGCTGCTGTTGCCTGTTTACTTCTACTTAATGAACGAGGAGAATACTTCCCTAAACTGCGTTCAATTTTGGTTTATCCTAGTGCTTATATTGTTAAGGAAACGACTGCTATTGATAATTATGTTGTTGAAGAAAGGCGTGTAGCAAGACTAGGAGAATCGTGGACAAGAGATCAGGTAATATTATCTTGGGAACAGATAAAACAGGACACCCTTAATTGGCAGGATGGACATAATGTTATTCTGCATGAATTTGCCCATCAGTTAGATCAAGAAGATGGAAAAGCTGAAGGTGTGCCGATTTTAAAACACAGTTCAGATTATCCAATTTGGGCTAAAGTGATGAGCGAAGCATATCAACAACTTTGTAATGATGTTCTCCAAGGTGTAAATAATGTCATAGATAGTTATGGTGCAACAAATCCCGCAGAATTTTTTGCTGTGGCGACTGAAACTTTCTTTGAAAAACCACACCAATTGTTATCTCATTATCCGGGGGTTTATCAGCAATTACAATCTTATTATCAATTAGATCCTGTGCAGTGGAAATGATTTAGGCTACTATTATCAATTGATAATTAACAATTGACAGTTGATAATTGTTTAATTCAAGGTTTAAAACCTCCCCTTTCAAGGGAAAAAACAAAAAAATGCGCTTTTTCAATTCTCTGACTTTAAGGTAGAGGTCATTGTCAATTGTCCATTATTGAAGTAGCCATCATGAAATATTCAAAGAATGAGAACAAAGGAGGAAAGTGTAAATTTCTGAAATTAATGTTCCTGAATCTTTTTTCTTGGTTTGATACTATAGGCTGATTACTAATAGCTGAATAATTACTGAAAAACTAACTTTCTTTCAGCTAGTCACAGAATTTACCAGCTATCACCCACACTAACATCCACCACCACAGGCACAGGATTCAGAAACTTTTCAGCCGCAGCAACCATACATCTGTGTAAAATCCTGCTTACCTGTTCAATCTCATTTCCTGGACATTCCAGCACAATTTCATCATGAACAACACAAATCAACCTGGCATTAGTCCTACTTAACGGCTTAACAAGCTTCACCATAGCCAACTTATTAATATCAGCATTTAACCCCTGCACAGGATGATTGAGCATTTCAGCCAACCTTGGTTTATCAGCCCATCTCCGTCTTCTCCCTGCCAAAGTCCGGCTTTCTTTCACACCCCGCAAATATGCTTTCTTAATCGTTTCATGCCACCTAGTCACACCAGAATAAGCATCAAAAAACCGCTTTCTAAAAGCCTTCGCCGACTCCAGTGTCATAGTCACACCATACTTAGTTTCAGCATAGATGCGAAGTTTAGCAGCACCCATACCGTAAATCAGCCCAAAATTAATCGCTTTAGCCAGTCTGCGGTCTTCCTCTGTCACCTCCGTGATCAGCTTACCAGTTACCAAAGCAGCAGTCAGTTTGTGTAAATCAGCACCTTGACGGTATGCTTGGCGCATCTTAGCATCACCACTCAAACGCGCCACAATTCTTAACTCAATTTGCGAATAATCAGCTTTAAGTATTTGATAGTTAGGTGCTGCAATAAAACAACTTCTAGCAGCAGCATCACGGGGAATAGTTTGTAAAGGTGGTTGACGACAGGAAAATCTTCCAGACCTTGCCCCTAATTGATAGTAATTAGGGTGAATTCTCCCAGTTTTTGGGTGAATATGTTTAGGTAAACTATCAGTAAAAGTGGCAGTAATTTTAGCAAGGTGACGATAGTCCAAAAGAGCCTTAATAATAGGATATTGCTCAACTAAAGGCACTAAATCTTTTTGATTAGTTGACTGTACTGGAATACCCATAGTTTGGAAAGCAGCTAAAACTTGTTGGGAAGAATTAGGATTAACAGTATCAGTCAATTCTGGTAACAGAGATAATTGAGATTTACCCACCAAACGCAATTGTTTAAGTTGTTGAAGTGCAGTTATTTTATCAGCTTCTAACTTTGTACCTAATTTATGCCATTGAGACACATCAAACAACATTCCATTGAGTTCCATTTGAGCAACAACAGGCAGACAATGAAATTCAAGTTGGGCAATTTTCAGCAAATGAGCCTGTTTTAATTTCTTGACTAAAATCGGGTAAATGTCGAGTAAAATAGCTGCATCTAGAGCAGCATATTGTAATTGTTCTGGAGTCAGAGATTGATGCCAATTGCTAGTTTGTAAGGTTTTATCTATTTGGATACGTAACAGTTTACGAGTGACATTTTCTAAAGAAGCACTGGTTTTAATGCCAGCATTTAAAACTTGGTAAGCAAGTTGAGTATCAAAGAAACGTCCAGAGATTTGCGGGAGCATCCCAATTTTGCAAAGAGATAGGGAGAAGGCAAGAATATTCGCGAGATAAACTCGCGAATAAAGCGGGGGACTGTACATAAACACAAAAATTCGCGACAATTGAAAAGTGTTCCATCCCCAGTAGAAAGGCCAATGACACCAGAAGAGAAAAAAGAACTAGATGCACACGTAAAAGCCATCGCCAAAATCCTGTATAAAAACACGCCACCAGAAAAAATAGAAACCTTTGAAGGAATCGAAACAGCCGTCAGAGACCAAGTATTAGAACACGTCAGCCCGAAAATCGCCTTTTTTTTGTCGGAGAAAAGACGGGAACAACAAGAGGACGCAGCCGAACCATAAGAAGTTGTCTGGGGAAAATAATCATCACCAAACAACAAGCCGCAAGAATGGGAATTGAGCCATATAGGAGGTTTAGCCCATTACTAGAAAAGTGCTGTTTATTACTAGCAGCCAATGAATCATTCCAAAATGCAGAACAAGACCTCAAGGTAATGACCGGAATAGAAGTAGGTCATAGCACCTATCATCGTCAAGTACATAAATTGGATACATCCCCACCGAATGTCAAACAGAAATTAACAGAAGTCTGTCTAGATGGCGGAAAAGTCAGAATCCGCTCACAAGAGCAAGGAAAACCAGCGTACTGGAAAGAGTATAAAACAGGCAGATTACAAGGAATATATTACGGAGCATTCTTTCAGGATAATCTTTCCCTCACCAACTGGGTTAATAGTCAAAACATCGGTAAAACATACTGAGCATATTGATGCTGTGATGTCGGTTTTTCGACGCTCTGTTTGGGAAGAATTACAGAGAATCATTGATACTCTGGATGAGTGTCTTCTCGATATTCGTTCTGGGTTGGAACAGGAGGAGGAAGAGGCGCAAGATTGAGACCCCCTATTTATTCGCGAGAATTTATCGCGAATTCTTTTTCTCTCTCTATTTTTGCAAAATTGGGATGCTCCCTTTTAAAGTGGTGGTGATGGAAGCAGATGAAACCACAGATACCGTAGATACTGCTTTATATTTTCGTTTTTGTGCTTGGAGGATGGGTTGTACACCTTATTTTATCGGTCCAATTCCGTTTTTCAGTTATCAGGTGAATGCATTGATGTTTGTAGGCAATTTAGACAGTGGGAATGAGCAGAGTGTTAATACTACTTCTACACCAACAGGTGCAAATAGAGAGGTGAAAGGTAATCTTAGTCAAAGTAGTACAGTAACAAGTCAAATTAATCCTTGCACATTATAACGCCAAGGGATACACGGAAAAATTCCATATAATCCTCCCGTGAAGGGTGAATATACGGAAAAATTCTGTATAATATCCAAAATAGGGGTTTAAAAAGCAGTTTTCCGTATATCCAGAAAGAAGGTAGCTGTAATGCTTGATATATTAGGATTTAGAAAAAGATTATACGGAAAGTTTCCGTATAATAAATGGTTATGCGGCGTTATGCCGCTCAACCTTCGGAACATCAGTACAGCAGGATGGTCTGTTAGTTTTCAGAATTAGTTGCCGAAAAACTATCCAGGCGACGTGACATTTTAATGTGGTGTAGTTATAACAGTTGGATAAGTCTGTATAACCCTTTAGGGCAATGTATAACCAACAACTCTTCTGGCTTTATGCTTATAAGTAGGACTGATATTGTCTAGTATATAATGCTACACTTTTATGGTTCGAGTTTTTTGTAGCTTAAGCTACTGTTTTAACCATAAATTCGGGAGATCCCGACTACCTGTCTAGAAAATTTCAGAAATCACCTAAGTTTCTTATGCAGTTTAATCCTCGTCCTATCCGCTTACCTAATTTCATCCAGAAGCCACTAACCCCCATGCAGAAAATGATTAGTGGTCAGGGACAGTATTTTCAGCGTATGGAAGCTGGAGCTTGTCTTGCTGCAATGCGCTCTCAACAAGACCGCTGGCTACTATACAGTCGTATTGAGTTAAACATTAAACATAGGTCATCAGAAGCTACAGCAGTTATTACAACAGTTAATTTTTCTGCTGAAGATATTTCCAATTCAGTTATTCAACAAGGCAGCCAAATTATTAACAATATTAATGTTTATGTTTGCTGTGAAACTCCTCAGCTTCGGAGATTGAAAACTCTTCTTGGGAAGTTAGAAGAGCAAGACAACTTGACTCAAACGTATAAGCTCTACAATCAACGGATTGATTCTCCATCTACCAACCAATCGCTTACTAACAGTGAAAAGGAAGACGGCATTGAAACTCTTAAGGCAATTTTTAATCATCCATCGGTGAGTGTTCCTGTTGAAGCCATCAAAGGTTTTCTTGAAGCAGAGGCAGAGTAATCTGTGGACAGCAACGCAGCATAACACTCTGTCAGATTTGACTGTTGAGGAATCTTGGTTGTGTTGCAAAGGTTACTTTCAGCCGCGCAATTTCACTGTTAGGCTACACAATCAAAACTTATACAATCTCGTCAATTTATATGAAGAAAACATCTTTTCAGGATCTGATAAACGAGTTGTCATCGCCTAGGCTGATGGCTGGCGACCCCACGATCTTACTAATAATATTGGCAATACCTTTGGTTATAGTGATTGGCATCATCAGTAGTATTGTTTGGCTTGTAGAGAATTATCCTAGATTTACGATACCTCCTCTAGTTTCAACTGTAGTCGCTACAGTGCTTAGTTGGATGTTTACCGGAGAAGTTAATGTGATTATTAAGTTCTCTTTAGGGGGAGGAATCATAGGAGCAATCATTGGTGCAGTATTAGAGATTATTGGAGATAACTATTAGGTCAATCCACCACACTGTCTTACGGCTACCTACTGTAAATCGTCAATGCTATGTTACTAAGATAATGACTAAGATGTCTAACAAGTCATTGGAATTGACCAAGCGGGAATGTTTGAATGTGATCAAGTGTGCAATCGGTGAAAACGCAGCATAACTGATAAATTTATGGAGTCAATTTTCAATGTCGCTAACACCACTACAGGCTGCCGAAGAAGCAATTAAGAAGTTAGAAGATGCGCGGCTTGAGTTCTTAACTAAGTCTTCTGAGATTGACAGTCTAAGCACAGAACTCAAAAAAACCAAGGATGAACTAGCTGCCACAAAACAAGCCCTAGAAAGCCAAATTTCATCTGGCATATCTACTTTGAAAAATGATGTAGAGACAGGCTCAGTGATTGCTCAGAGAGCAGTAATGCTTCAAGCAAGGGATAGGTTCTTATTCTTGTTTGGTGGTAACACTTCCACCTCAACAGAAGTTGATTCTCCTGGTAAAGCAGGTAGAGATTGTGGTTCATTAAAACCTGCAATCGCATCATGTTGTTGCCAAACTAAACTTTTAGCTGCGGGTTTACCTAAATACAGTTGGGGGAAATTATCAACTGTAGGTTTAGTATAAGCTACTGTTTTACAGCAATTATGTTTATTCTTACCTTCACCTTCTTTAAGTGCTTTAAACTCAACTTCCAGTACACCTAAACTCCGCCATTTATCGCTTTTACCGCTAAATTGCACTTGGAAATAATCAGCAAAGGTTTTCTCTAATGAACGATAAAACTCCTCACGCACTGATTTAAAACTCCAGAGAGCTACATTCTTGAATCGGACTACAACAGGAGTAGTATGTAATGGTTTGTTTTTGTCATTCAGAAACATAATTGCGTGTTCTGAACAGACATCCATTGTTCTTTTATCCAGACTATTTCTGTAGTCATCATAAAGACCAACCAACGAACCACCCACATCTTCCACGTCTGATTTATAGCGGATATATTCTGGTGCAAAACCTAAAACCAGTAACCGACCTTCAGTAATTAATAATCCGGTAACATCTTCAGTTAAAGTAACAGTAGTTAAGTCATCTTCTGTTGGCATTTCTATCCAACCAGCTTTTTCTAATTGGTCTTCTGGAATCAAAAGTCCAGCAGGTTTATCGTTAACAACAATGCCATAGGGAAGAAGTGGTTTACGAACTTGGTTATAATTATCATCAAATAGTTCTGGGTCTATTTCAAATTCTTCTCCTTCAAAGTCATAAGCATCCGTGTCATTTGGTTTGGCTTTTGAAGTTTTAGGTTGAGAAGCAGTGGTTTTGGTGCTAGATTGATTAGGGCGATGAGAGTTGTTTGTAGTTCTTGATTTAACCATTGGACTGTATAAATATGATTGTCCAATGTCTGAGGCGTTAGCCTCTAAATTTAGTTATTGAGTTTGCTTAATGCTCTGTGTGATTTCAAGTTTGATATTGCCGCAACGGCACTTCCAGGAATAATTTTGTGTTTTTTGTTTAGCATACTATGTTTTGATTTTAATCTGATTCATAATGATAACGAGCTTGTAAAAAATAAACTTTATTTTGTGTTACTTTATAAACCAAACGATGTTCTAAATCAATGCGTCGTGACCAAGTATCAGGAGCAATATATTTAAGAGGTTCAGGTTTACCTAAGCCTGTAAACGGTTGACCGTCAAGAATATCCGCTACTAAATCTAATATCTTATCCCCTTTTTTTCTATCATGATTATACCACCAAGCTAAATCTGCTTTAAAATCAGGACTGAAAACAGGAAAATAACCAGATAATTCTTTTTCTTGATTATGAGTATCTGGCTTTTTTTTTTATTATTCAATTCCTAACTCCTCTTTTAACTCAGCCAATGTTTGAGGAGTTTCCATTGCTGTTTGTGTCCATTCTAAAGCCCGAAATAAACGTTTAGCATTTTCAGGTGATCTTAATAAATAAACACACTCTAATAAACTGGAAAGTTCATCTTCTGCAATTAACGCCACATTTTTCTGATTACGACGTTTAATTACTACAATTTCCCGTTGATCACACACCTGATCTAAGATAGTTGCTAAATTCAACCTTGCTTGAGAGTAAGTGGTTTCTTTGTTTAACATTCTCTTTTTTAAGAAGTTGTACAACTATATTGTACAACATTTAAAGAGGAAGCTTATCTCTGTCAAAAAAAATATCCAGAAGGTCAATACCCTAACTTTGGCTTGGTAACTAAAATTGCTGGTAAACCCATACTCAACCGCTATGAACTTTTACCAGAAAAATCTACCAAACAGCCATATCAGTGCTAACTCGACATTATTTGAAGTACCATCCTACCAACCCACACTAGCCAGTATTGACTTCAGTAAATTCCTGCAACAGTACAACAATCCCCAAGGCTGGACAATGATAGGTGGACTACTGGTAGTCCTAATTCTGCTACAAATCAGTGGTACTGGTAAAGGTAAAATCACCACTGGTAAAGTCTGCGGTATCAGCGAAAAACTAGCAGCTACTAACCTCGCACTTAAACAAATTAAAGAACACAAACACAATAAAGTTACCCTTTGGTCTGGTACACCCCGTTATTGGGCAAAAGGTAAGTGGCGATCGCCTATTGCTAACCTGCAAACCATTCTGGGTGCTGCACCTACAGTTTGGTTTCCTCATGCCGAACGGGGAACACTGGTAATAGGTGCGCCGGGTTCTGGGAAAACTTACTCAACTATAGACAGGATGCTAGAAAGTGCAATGCAGCAAGGGTTTCCGATTATACTTTACGATAAAAAAGGCGACCAAATGCGACTCCACGCACCTTTAGCTGCAAGGTACGGTTATAAAGTGCGAGTATTTGCCCCCGGTGAAGCATTTAGCGGCGTTATCAATCCCCTTGATTATATGCGTGATGCACGCGATGGGGTGATGGCTGGGGAAATTGGTCAAGTCATTAACCGCAATGCTGCTAGTGGTGGTAAAAGCGACGAATTTTTTGCTAAAGCCGGTGACTTGTTAGCAAAAGCATTATTACAGTTAGTCAAGGGTTCACCTTACCCAGATATGGCGATGTTGTATGCAGTGTTGCGGTTGCCAAAATTGGTACAACGTCTTGATCATGCGGTACAGTCTAAACGCTTAGATGAATGGGTAGCAACTTCATTTATTCAATTTTTGAGTGCTAAGGACGCAGAAAAGACTGTTTCCGGGATTTTAACCACCGCCGCAGGTACTTTCTCATCTTTTATTCAAGCTGATTTACTGCGGGCATTCATCGGTAAATCGGATATTCCTACCCAGCTAGAAGGTAGAGAAATGGTAGTGTTTAAGCTGGATGATGAACGCCGCAGTGTGGTCGGTCCCCTGTTAGCAGCTGCAATGCACTTAATGATTGTCGGTAATTTAAGCCGTCCCCGGAAAGACCCGTTGATTATTTCTTTGGATGAATTACCATCAATTAAACTGGATAGGCTACCACAATGGATTAATGAATATCGTTCTAATGGGGCTTGTTTTATCTTGGGTATTCAAAGTTTAGAGCAGCTTTATGATATTTATGGGGATAAAATGGGGAGTGCCATTGCTTCAGCTTGCAGTACCCATGTTTTATTCAATCCTGGTAACTACAAAACGGCAGAGGATTACTCAAAACGCTATGGTGAAAAGGAAGTATTAATTAAAAATCGTACCACAGGGCGAACTCTTGGTGGACAAATGAGCCGTTCAATTAGCTGGAGTGAGAATTTACAAAAAATGCCTGTTATCAGTGCCGATGAAATTCTCAAATTTCCCCAAGGTAAATGTGTAATTACCAGTCCTGGTTACGGTTCAGGGGGACAAGCATCTATTCCTTATCCTTTAATTATTCCTGTGTCGAAAACAGATGAAAAACGAGCTAAAGAAAGTGAGAATCTTTGGGATAAACAAGTGAGACTGGCGTTAGAAAGTCAGGTGACAATTCCTGATATTAAAATGTTGACACAGGCATTGTATGACCGCATTGAGGAAGCAGGACGGATGTTGCCATTACCAGAGGAAGATGTGGCGACAGTACAGGAGTCTAATAATCATCAAGAACCTGATGTGTTGGAGAATTTTGTACCACGAGTTTATCAAACACCGGGATTACAAGGATAAAATTTGTTAGCTTTACAAAGCACAAATTTATTGAATATGCTGTTATTTACAGTAGTTTTTACAAAATATTACCTTTTACCCTTGGCTTTCTTCAGTGCTGCCTGTCTTACTTCTGCATTGAGTAAATAACCAAACCCTACCTTTTCTAAACGTTGCACAAACTCCTCTCGTGTATTGCCCAATTTACTAGCTGTAGCATCCAAATTCCAATTATGCTCTGCTAATTGACTCAGCAAATAAATTCGACGAGTTTGCATTCCTGATAAACGGTAAGTTTTCAAATACTCCAATTCACCATTTTCTCGAATAATTGCTTCTCCAATATGATTCTCTTCTTTGGGGTTGAGGTCAGTAATAAATCGCTGTAATATAAATGAACCAGCAGTATAAACCCTCTGAGAAATCAACCTGCGTCCTAGCAGTCCTTCTGCCATAAAACCCTGAAAAGATGCCCAATCTGCACGCATATTTTCTACTGCTGCTCTCAAAGCTGTTAAATCATTAATTTTTGACTCATTTAAAGATACACTCATAGGAAAAGTTGTCTGATGAAGTAAAGCATATTGATACAATAATTCACCATAAAAATCTTCTAATAAACTATTGTGTAAAAGTTTATAATCTTCTGGTGTAGGAACTACAAAAGCTGATGCTAATGCTTCTGCTACAAATACCAATACCCCCACCTGTCGAGAATGAATTTCAAACACTCGCAAAGCATCTTCAAGTCCAGCAATATAACGCCCACTAAAAGAGCTTTCGATACGAATACCTAGACCACGAGAAAGGGTGTATTTAGAATATTCACGCCAAGCAATATCAGGCCCCTCAAAAAACATTGATAAAAAGCCTTCCATTGCTAAATGCAGTGGTAAAAATCTCAGTTGATTCTTAGATTCCCGTTTTATCATGCGGTGCATTAATCGCACACTAGCAAAATTGCAGTTTAGCTGCTTACCATCTGTTTTCAAAAGTTGTCCCCCAAAAGCACCTACAGGACTACCATCATCAGTCCAAGATAATACTAATCCATGAGGAATATAGGAGAAATATTTCATTCCTGGTGCGGTGATTTCTCCTGCTAAGGAAACAACTGTTAAATCTTCATTATAGCTACGACGTAGTAAGCGTAAATCGTTCCGAACCTGATGACGCAATAATGGCACAATACGGACTGAACCCCATACTTGGGAAGGGGCAATTTCTAATCCTTTAAGTGATATGTCTGTTAATAAGTTACTTTTGGATACCATATAATAGTGTGTCTAGTTTGATTATTTTTAAGCAACACCACACATAATTTAGTATATGGATGTTTGTATGGGGGATGTAAATTGTAGATTTTATCCACTTAACATTTGCTTAACTCGCGCTGCTAGATATTCCTCTAAATCGGCTAAAGATGCAGAACCTTCAGCAAATCTGGCAAAACCTAACATCGTCGGTAAATCTTCTGCATCTCTTAATCCGACTGTAGGAATTGTGGGACTGAGGGTATGTAAAGAAAAGTCATCGGCATTGTAAACAGGATTGCAATGCACAATGGAAGTTTTCTGTTTAGGGTCTAAACGTTGGCGATATATACGCAGAATTTCCGATGCACCATTGGGGGGGTCGTTTTCCCAACCGTCGCTAATGATGACTACTAAATCTGCACTCCAATCTAAAGCATCAAGTAGGGGTGTGGCTAAATCTGTTTGTCCGCGAGGTAAAATCAACAGTGGGTCATTGGTTGGTATTGTCCAAAAAGCTTGGTATTCCTGGGATGCTGCTTTAAGTAGGTAATGAGTTGCTAACGCTACTCCTAGAGGACGACGACGTTTTTCAGTTGAACCGGAACTGGAGTAACTACAATCTAGAACTGCTGCTACTCGTCCAAGTTTGAGGGGAGATTTTTTTAATGTGAAGGCCGCAGATTTCTCTAATGCTTGATTGAAGATATCCCCCTGCTGTTTACGAGTATCTAATGATAGGGAGAGGATATATAGTGCTAAACGAGTCAGAGGAAGACGACCTAAATTAATGTCAATTTCTATTTCTGCACGGTTGGCTGAAGTTTGCGATCGCAATTTTTCGTTTAAGGTCATTTGGTCTTGGATGCGGGACAAAAAAACCTCACGTTTAATGCCGTGTTTTACAGCTAAACCTTCAGCAACGGTAAAGGGTAGCTGATAAACTGCTTCTGCACTATGGTGTGCTTGGCGAAATGTCTCAAATAATTCGGTTTGATAAACTTGCTGTTTCCATTTACCAAAAAGAAAGTTACCTAATTCTCCTGGGAGGGTGAGGTGTGCATGGGAGGCAATCGCTCTAAATTTAGAACGATATTTGACAGCATCAAAGTTAATGTCGCGTCTTTGTTGAAGATAGTCACGGGCGATCGCTCTACTCCGGCGATTATTAATACCTCTTTTCCGTAATTGTTGCAATACTTCCCAACCTCGTTGTGATGGTAGGGCTGCTAAGACGGTGGCTATTAATGCCCCCTCTTCTTGGCGATGTTCAGGGGGTGTGTGTTTTCCGGTGGCTAGTAATTTGAGAATAATCTGTGCTTGGTTGAAGTGGTTAATTCCTGCTGCTAATGTCCGGGTATAAAGCAAGCGGTAATTACCTAGAATATAGTCGTGTAAAAAGTCTATAGATACACGCTGCCCATAACCATCACTGTAAAACTCACGCTGTCCTGTGCAGGAAAGACAAGCGTTAATGAACATGACTAAATCTTCCCTGGCCACCTGTTGATGTTGGTTAGTCCAATTCATGTTCATTTTGGCATCGTGACTTTTTTTGTAGGAGGTACTGTTCGGGGAATGGCGGTACGACTAGCTAGGATAGCTGCAAAAGGCTAGATTCGGAAGTCATACCAAAGTCCCGCAAACAGTATTAATCACTATTTTAATTTCTGAATTAGAAAATAGCTACAGGAATATAACTAAATTTTACTAATAAAACTGAGGCTTTAAGCTCTTATATCATGTCCGACTAATTGCCCATAATTGTAATTTCCTAAAAATAGGAGTTTCAAGCATTTTTATTTAAAGGTGTTTAGCCAGACATAATATTAAATATTGGTTTCAGGAATATTGTCTAAATTTATCATTGATGATATTATTTCCTGATTTACCTGTTTTGATATTAAATTATTATCTTGAGTTTGACTGAGTAATTTAATTAACCATTTTTCAGTTTGTTGATGCAATTTTTGAGTCCAGTTTATATCTAACCTTTGGGCTGGTTTTACGGGGTCTACTGCTACAATTACAAGTTGTATTTGGTTAGGGTAAACTGAATATTGAACAGTTGTAGTCCACAACTTTACTCGGTCTTGCCAGCTTAATTTAGGATAACGCATCGCCCATTCATAAATTCTAGGAATACCCCGTTTAAATGCTATATTTGTGATGATTTGAATAAAGTAATTTTCATTATTTACTGTCAAAGGTGCAATGACTGGGTTATCAACTAATAACTTCTTGCGTGGGTGAAAAAGTTCAGGTGCAAGTTCTTGTACTTGAGCAACTAATTGAGCAATTTGAGGATTAGCATTTAATAAAGGTTGTACAGGAAGTTGTAAAAACAATTGTTTCATCACCAATTGAAAGTTATCTGCTATGATATAATCAAATGCGGAGTGATTTTGATTGTGTTTTTGTTTAGGAAATAGAAGTTGTTGCTGTGTTTTATTAATTTGTTGAATATCAGCAAGGTTAATTATTGACATAGTCGGGAGAAAATTACATCTCTCCCATGCAGCGTAACGCTGCAAATTAATTATTTTGATTAATATTGCTGAACAAGTTTAATGAAAATTAATACTATCACATTACTCATCCATTGTTTATTCAGGAAATCTGTAAATAATTCCCTCGTTGTCACTGGTTTCAAAATTAGCATTTAGTTGTTTAGCCTTTTCATCTAAATATTGTTTAGCTTCTTCTATAGATATTTGAGCAGCTAAAGCAAATTTTGTAATAGTAACTCTTCCTTCTTCTTGTTGTAAGAGACGCAGAAATAGTTGCTCTCTTTCTAATTGAAATTGTTTAAGTTTCTGTTCATGCTGCTGACGTAACCCCCAAATAATCCATGTTCCTATAGCTGTTGATGGTATACCAAATACAACTATTGCTGCTAATGCACCTTCTTTATCTTCATTGGATTTATTAGAATCAATTAATTCTATAGTTCCTAGTAAGAGTATGGCTAAACCTATTACTAAGAATGAACCTGCAAATATTTTTTTTATAATTTTCATAGATGTTTATAAAACTTTGGTAGACAATTATTTTCATGAATAGATACAGCAGATTGCAAGTCAATGAAGTACAAACTGAAAACCAAAACATGACTTATGCCACGCTATCAAGCAGTAACCATGTTTAACCTCCTGCCTTTGTACTACTTGTATACCACACGAAACCGCTCACATACCAATAGCATTTCCGGTGTTGGTTGTTTACCTATTTTGGGTAAAACACGGGAAAAATAGTTCCAGTGTTCTTGTCTCCAAAACTCCAGTGAGCCATCGCCTTCACCTTCATCATAAGCAAACTGGGCATCAACCTCAATATACGGTTTAATGCTTACTTCGGTGATTTCAATAATACAAATTGGTTGTTCATTACCATCAATTACAATTGCTTTTAATCCCACTTTAGGAAGTGTGCTTCCTTCTGCTTCCCATTCCCATAAAGCTGAACAAGTTGCAGTTTTGATTCCTTTGACAACTAAATCACTGAGTTGATTTGCTAAACAAGAATTGTCACCAAATTGACTTATATCATATTTATTGTCAGCTTGTGAATTATTTGGAAGTGTGGCTAAATAAGCTTGCCAATAATTTTCTATTATTTGATTATTCATGAGCGATAACATCTTAGATATTTTGTAAATTCTCATTCAGGTTTTAATCTCTTGTACATTTAATTGAGATAAAACCTTTTTTTTGAGTTCATTACTATACCATAGATTCAGATAGCAAGCCTGACATATCTAAAACTTGTTTAGACCAAATACCAGATTGTTCTGCAACTTCAGCACGCAATTTTTCATCCTCCCCAATATCATTCCAAGTTAATTCCCACATCGCTAGTTGAACTTGAATATTTACTAATTCTTCAGTTTGAATAGGTTCTATTTCTGCTGCTGTCCACTCAATAAACAACTTTATTTCGGAAATTACGCTTTTCACCGCTTCTTTATAAGCAACTTGGGAAAAAGACTTAATCCGTGCTAAATTAGATGCGATATGTCCTAAGCGATTTGGTATATTGTTGAGTTGAAAACGAGCTTGTTTTTCATCTAAATTCTGGTTCATAAA
Organism: Okeanomitos corallinicola TIOX110; assembly: GCF_038050375.1. Classification (NCBI taxonomy): domain Bacteria; kingdom Bacillati; phylum Cyanobacteriota; class Cyanophyceae; order Nostocales; family Aphanizomenonaceae; genus Okeanomitos; species Okeanomitos corallinicola. The sequence goes on from NZ_CP150886.1 coordinate 2,548,688, forward strand.
AATCATCAAATAAAAGGTTAGTTGTTTTCTTTTTACTATGATATGATAAATCCTATTCGAGTGAGATACAAGCATTAATAATTGAATGCAGATGGACGCAGATAAACGCAGATAATGTTGTAATTCGTTACACTAGGAAATGCTATAACTGTTAACGAAGGCAGGAGGCAGAAGGCCGTTTTTGTAACGGAGATTTATGCCCCGCTCCAAAAACTTTTTGCCTTCAAAGGCGTTAGCGTAGCGGGACGAAGTCCGGTTTTATATCCCATTGTTTCGATAACTTTTTTTATCCTACCCTTTGAGTGGCCTGTTAAGGGTAGGTATTTTCGCAAATTTAACAAGTAAAGAAGCTACATTTCAACTTAGAAACCGTCGTGAAATCTCTTGTTTTATTGTGCTTCACAAATTGAACAAGAACCTACGTTTCAGCTATAGCAACTGCATCTAACAACACCAACCCCATCTGCTTCAATAAAGCAGTATTCCCATCGGGACAACCATGTTGAATTAGACACTTAGCACAGCCAGTATGACAATTACAATCTCGTGCCATTACCCTACCAACCTCCGCTAGTTTTGGCAGATGTTTAAACACAGCTTCAGCCGCACCATTGCCACCATCACTGGTATCATAGAAATAACCAGTATAGTTGTTACCGTCTCCCAACTCCTTCACCACAGTAAAATTCACCTGTTTGGGGTCAACTGTAGCTACAAGCTGTAATGCTCTCATAATTTGATGTCCAAAGCTGTGCATAGCAATGAAGGTACTGGAATATTCCCACAACTGTTGATAACCAGAAGGAATTGGTTCTTTACTGCGAGTTAAACCGCTTCTAATTTCCTTTGCAAATTGCTGGATATATTCCCGCGCACTGGAGTTAATTGTTACCTTTACCATTGGAGCAGAAAACTGAGTACGGAAAGGTTGCTTAAACTTTTCTTCTGATAAAGTTTTGACAATTACAGCTTTGCGGGTGAGTTTACGACACAGGGGACAGCGCGGTTGTTGAGGTAAGGGTTCTTTATAATTGAGACAGCGTTTATTTAAACAAGTCTGCTCATGAATTTGCGTCATTAAATTGTAACCACTGGTAATGTGCTGCACTTCCCCAAAACTCAATTCCAGCGTTAAATATTCCTGACATGACTTACGCAAAATCTCTCTCAAACCCTCATTTCTCTGCGTTGCGCCAGTTGCTGCCTCTTGCTCCCTTTGGGAGAGCTTCGCTAACAGAGGAGCTTCGCTAACAAGTCGGGAAACCCTTTCGGCAGTTCCTCCTGGGGGACACCCCCAAGACCGGACTGCCTCACCAACGCACTGGCTTCTCTGCATCTCTGCGGTAGCCTTCGGCACGACCTTCGGTCTACGTTTATTCCGCGTAAGTTCTACTTGACATTCTTCAACTTCAGATAGAGGTACAGAATGCGAAATTTCCCCCTTTATTCTCTGTTCCTCCTTCACAGATTTTCCTATGACTAGGATGTCAGTTTTGTGCGAAACTTTCCCCTTTATTTTCTGTTCCTGTTCCCCCTGTTTCTTTTCTTCTAAACTATCTGGAGAAAACAATAATGGTAAATTTACTGGGTCAGTCAGCACAGTTAAACTACTGGTTTGTGATATTGTAGTTGCAACTGTAAAAATTGAACTATCTGTTACTTGTTTTAAAATCGCTCGTTTACTGTTCAGGTCTAGAGAAATACATTGATAAGTCAGCATTTGTCCCTTAGCATTTTGTCGTTTATAAATAGCTTGGGGATGCACTTCTCGATGAGCGATATCTTCAGATATTTCCTCTAATTCTTCCCCAGAAATTGCGGCGATTAATTTGATAGTTGTTTGCGATAAACCACCACGAAAATTAACATCTTTATGGGGATAACCTTTAGCCCATAAACCATTACGACCTTTGTGTAAATGTCCTTGGGCTAATAACAGTTTGGCGACATCAAAAGCGGCTGCACCGAAATAGTGTTTAATTTTGTTTGTGGGAATACCTGTTTCTGCGGCTGCACACATCAAATGTTTGGCTGCAAAGATGGGATATTCATCATTAAAAAACACTTCCTCAGCTTCTCCAGATACTAGCATTTCTGGATGTTCTGCCACATAACAGTCAATGGGATTTAAAGCATTGGGAAGCAGCACTGTTAGTCCTGGTTGAGAACGTCCTGCTCTACCACTGCGTTGCTGATACGCCATTTTAGAACCAGGCCAGCCACGCAATACACAACATTCTAATTCTGGTAAATCAATTCCTGCTTCTAAGGCTTCTGTGGCAATTATCCACTTGATTATACCAGACTGAAGTTGATTAACTACTTCGGCTCGACGCTCGGACGTAATGCCACTATAAAATGCGGTAACTTGGTTTGATTTTAACAGTTCTGTTAATTCTCGCACACTGCGCCGGGAGTTACAAAAAGCGATTCCTGATTTATTTTGATTGAGTAAAAATTGAATTATTCGGGCTGTGTCAGCAGTTAAATTGTAACTCGGTTGGGTGACAATTATTTGTTTTTGTGGTGCAGATGCGCCACTTTTACGAATCCAAATTAAGGGTTTGGGGTTGAGTTTTGTAGGTTTTAAACCAGAGATTTTTAAAGCTAATTGTTTAGGATTACCACAAGTAGCACTGAGGAAGATAAATTGCAGTTTTTGGGAGTCACCACCGTATTTATCTACTGCTAGTTTAATGCGGCGAATTAACCAAGCCATGTTTGCGCCATAGCTACCGGAAAGGGTGTGTGCTTCATCAATTAAGATGTAGCGTAATCGTTGATAAAAGTTTGCCCAATTTGGTGATTTCCAAAGTTGTTTGAGTTGGAAGTGAATTAATTCGGGAGTGACACCTAATATATGGGGTTCACTGGCAAGAATTTGTTCTCTTTCTGCTGATTTGACATCTCCTGTGATCATTGCTAAGACTGGGCGATATTTTTGAGGTATGGTAGAAAGTAATTGTGAGATTTTATGGAATTGGTCTAGTGCTAAAGCTCGCAGTCCATAAAATGCTAAGGCTCGGTGTTGTTGATTCATGCAACCTTCGAGAATGCCGGGGTATGTGCTGAGGGTTTTACCACTGGCTGTAGGGGATGTGAGGATAAAACTTTTACCTGTTCTAATTGCTTGTAAGGCTTTGATTTGATGGGAGTAAAGTTGGGTAATTCCTAATGATTGTAGGGCTTTTATTAGTTGTTTTGGTAGGTCTTTGGGGATGGTTTTGAGGTTGGGTTCGGTGGCGGGAATTGTTTGTTGATAGAGTATTTCTTCTCCTAGAAATTCGGTGATTTCTGTTGGTTCTGGGGGATGGTGATTGGGGTGGGAATTTTCGGCAATGGGTGTGGTAGGTGGTGTCCACAGGCTTTGTAGTAATAAGCTGTAGTTGGGCGTGTTCATGGTGGTGTTTTTTGAACTTTGCCCTTATAAATCCCCCATTGGGGGAAGATATTAAGTTGACAGAAGTAAACTCCGAATTTACAAAGTTATTTTTGATAAATGCCATAGTAATTTATTAGAAAATTATCATCTGGCAAATATTTTACTCTCTGAAGGATGTTTGTAATGGGGTTGATTAATAGTTGAACATAAATAGTCGAAGGAATTATCAGTATGTTCTAGTTGCATATTCCGGGGTGCATTTAAAGCAATGACAGCATCTCCAATCTTTTCACAACGTTTGCAGTCACAAGCAGCTGCTCCTTGAGCTAATATTTCTTTTAAATTATTGGCAATATTGATAAATCCCCTAGTATTTGAGTTTTTGGGTAGTTGAGCAGCAATTTGGATAAGTTGCTCAATTTCTGAACGGTATTGTACTAAGAGAAATTGGTCAATCTGACATTTGCTGCGACAGTTCTTTACATCTCCAAACTCATCAGCAAACTGTTTTAAGCCAGCAGCCAGATTTTGTAAGTCAAGGGTAAGCGGTACTAGGGCGCGGGTACAGGTGGTAGAATCTGTATTGGTATTATTAAACTTTTTTCTGAGTAGCAGTTCAAAACGTTTGATATAAATTCCTAAAATCGAGATGGCTTTTTCTTTATCTTGGGGACTACTAAAGTTAAGTTGATGGGTGCTAAAAAGTTGGGGAATAAGTTGTAAAATAGCTTTGAGTTCGCTAGTTTTAAATCTATTGCTCCACAGTGCAATAGCATCGCCAATATTATTTATAGTCTCTAGGCGCAGCACAAAGTAGAAGGAAATAAGATTAATTAGATAACTGCGTCTCATTTCCATTTGCACGTAATTAGAAATATAAAGTGGTTGGTCAGTAAATTGAGATTCAAAATACTGCTTATAGACTTGTGTACCTAGTAGCAGAGAACGTAAAACTGAGGTATCTAGAAAGTGTTGAGGAATAGATTTATCATCATCCATTTGCTATTATTCCTCGTCTTTATCTAGATCCAGGTTTTCATCAAGTGTGACTCCGAATGGTAGGGTATCAAAGCCTAATTCTTCTAGAGTTAAAATTGCTGTTTCAACTGATGAATTGTTGATTGTTTCTTGATTGACTAGGGATGTAAGTAATTCACAAACTCCCTGGTATTGACTGGCGTTATAGTCAATCCAACGGTTAGAATATGCAAGTGCATCATGTAATGCCATTACCACTTCTGTATAGGGGTCAAACGGTAATTTATCGCGCATAGTACGCATGGTACGTAGTAGGTTATCTGCATAGACAGATGCTATTGGTTCTCCAGAGCAAGAGGAGAGTTTTTGTAAATCTATTAAGATAGATTTAGTGATTTCTACTCCTGAAACTTCTAAAACATTCTGATTAATGTTCATTGTTTTTATTCAATAATTTTTGAGGTTTTAAATTAGCTATTGCTTTATATTCTAATACATATTTGACGGTAGTTTAATTGAAATTTAATTATACTTTTACTTATGTTGTTTTTAAAGGCGTGTTTTTCGCTCTTTACCATAAAAAATACCTCAGAGGGGGAGTGATACTGACTTAGGATAGGATATTTAGGATAAAATGCTAAAGATTCAGTTAAAAACCTGTTATGGCTTTCTGCCTTAAAAGGCTAAGTAGATTTTTATTTACACTTGTACTTATATTCCTGAGATAAAATAAAATTAATCAATTAAAAAGGCTGTGAATATGGCGAAAAATTGCTTGCAGATTACTCATGATGGAAATTCGATTCAACTTTCCTGGCAACGGGGACAAGCTATTCGTCGCACTGCACCAGCAATACCTTTTGAGCATCCCTTTGATCAGAAAGCATTAGACGATTTGCGCTGGTATCTGGAAGACTACTTGCGTCAGCCCTATGGACTAGCCCCGGACATTGCAGCCAGGATTGAGCGGCAATTTCAGACTTGGGGAGAGCAGTTATTTGAGTTAGTATTTCGCAGTAGTGAAAAAGCACGAGAATTTTTTCATGAATCTACTAGAGAAGGGTTGAATAACTGCGAATTGGTGATTATTTCTGATAATCCAGAAGTGCTAAACTTGCCTTGGGAATTGTTGTACTCACCAAGCGATCGCCTATTTCTCGCACCTTCTTTAGCAGGTATGTCTCGCAGCCTCAGCGACTATCCTATTCGGGCAGAAATGGGAGACTTACCCGCAGATAAACTGAATATTTTGTTAGTAATTGCCCGTCCTTATGGAGAAAAAGATATTGCTTTTAAAACCATTGCCCGTCCTCTTTTAGAGTCAGTATCAAATATTCGGAAAAGAGTTAATATTAAAGTATTGCGTCCGCCCAGCTTTGAGCAATTTGAACGGGAATTAAACGATAAACCAGGATTTTATCATATTGTTCACTTTGATGGACATGGCAATTTTGATCCCAACAGCCAAGGATTTCAGCATAGTTTCGGTGTTGCAGGACAAGGAGTTTTAATATTTGAGGCGTTTGATGGTTCACCACAAATTATCACAGCAGCAAAAATTGCACAAAATTTAGCAAATTGTCGTGTGCCTATTTTTGTATTGAATGCTTGCAAATCGGCTCAGGAGGGAGAAGGGAGTTTTTCTTCAGTAGCTACGCGCTTAGTGTCTTTGGGAGCTAAGGGTGTAGTAGCAATGGCTTATAGTGTTTATGCCCAAGCTGCTAAACATTTCATGGGGCGTTTATATGGGGAATTAGCAGCAGGTAAAAGCCTCTCAACAGCAGTAAGTGCAGGGCGAAAACAAGTTTTAAATCAGCCACAGCGTCCTAGTCCCAAAGGAGATAAACCACTACAAGATTGGCTAGTGCCAGTGCTATATCAGCAAGAAAACTATACGCCCTTCACACCTGCAAATACAGTTGATGATATTGAAAGTTACTTTGAAGAAACTGTTAGTAATTTAGTGGATTTTTCCCAAGAGGGAAGCTATGGTTTTATTGGACGAGATTACGACATTTTGCGGTTAGAGCGAGCATTTCGCCAAAACAATATTGTACTGTTGCAAGGCATGGGAGGGGTGGGTAAAACTGAGTTAGCTGGAGGTTTTGCTCGATGGCTAGATGAAACTCAGGGACGCTCATTTATATTCTTTATTTCCTTTGAGCATGGTGCAACTTTAAGTAATGTTATCAATCATGTTGGTAGAAAGGTTTGGGGGGATAAATTTTCACAGTATGCAACGGAGAAGCAACAACAGGCTGTATTAAATTACCTGAAAAATAATAACTGTTTATTAATTTGGGATAACTTTGAACCTGTGGCGGGGTTTCCTGTGGGAAATGAGCCGTTATTGAGTGCAAGTGAGCGAGAGAATTTACAACGATTTCTCAAAAATTTGCGTGGTGGAAAGTCTTGGATATTGATTACTAGCCGTCGTGAGGAATCTTGGCTTGGTTGTGCTTACAGTTTAGTAAATTTGCAGGGACTACGTGAGCAAGATGTGGAAGAATTAGCCGCGAAGATTCTGCAAATGGTGGGGGTAGATAGAGCGAAACTTCCCAAAGAATATTTAGATTTGTTGAAACTTTTGGGCGGACATCCGTTATCTTTGCGGGTAATTTTACCGCACTTGAAAACGCAGACACCATCACAATTAATTGAAGCGTTGCAGCTGGGATTAGATACTTTTTCAGGTGCTGAGGAAGAAGGGAGAGATAAATCTCTCACGGTGTCTTTGGACTATTCTTTTTCTAAGTTGTCGGAAAAAGCGCAGCGACATTTACCGTTTTTGGGTTTGTTTTCTGAGCGTTTTTATTCATATTGGCTGTGCATCTTCTTATTAAATCCTGATAGTGATTTTGGAAAGGCGTACAGAGAAATTTGTGGCGAAAATTTACAAACCAATAACTGGGAAACAATACTTGTTGAAGCAGTAGAAGTAGGTATTATAGAACATCTTGGCAATAACATCTATCAAATTCACCCCGTTCTACCTTGGTATTTGCGCCAACTGCTGATTAAAAAAAGTACCCAAGCTGCGATTTGGGAACTGGAGAAAAATGTACTTCTTTTTTATGCAGCACTGGCGGAAAAATACTCTGAGCAATTAATTAGCAATCCAGAATCCACCAGCATAATGTTGCAATTGGAAGAACCAAATTTTTTACAGAGTTTACATCTTGCTGAAAAAAATAAACTTTGGGGTACTGTTCAATTAATTCTTACGGTATTAGGAGATGTATATAAACTCTGGGGACGTACACCTGAGTTTATATCTCTACGACAACGAGCGATTAAGCAAATAGGTATAGATGAGATGTGAAAGAAGCAAAAGAAAAAGGTAATGATGCTTTTGATTTGTGGATGTATCTACGCAATAATGAAGCAAATGAAGCTCTAGAAATAAATGCTTTAGAAAAAGCAAGGGAAATTTATCAAAAAATTTTAGATGAGCTAGTAGCACTAGAAAATCCTTTAGTAAATGATGGAATTGCCACTTTAAATAATAATTTAGGCAATGTTGCTATGGAATTAAGAGACTTTGTCCAAGCGACTGCTCATTACCAAATAGCTCTGAATATCAGAAACAAATCTGGAGATTTTCACAGGGCTGCTGGTATTTATCATAATTTGGGTAGAGTAGAACAACTGCAAAAACATTTTGACCAAGCAATATATTATTCAAAAAAAGCTTTGGAAATCTACGAGGATAATAAAAATATATATAAAACAGGAGACGCATATAAAGCGGCAGGTACATATTATCAATTGGGTGATATAGCGCGAGAACAAGGACAATTGAAGGAATCTCTCGACTACTCTCAAAAGGCTTTTAATATTTACAATAAGACTGGTAATTTACATGATATTGCAAGGATATATTATCAATTTGGTAATATAGCCTATTTACAAGAAAAAGTTGACAAAGCAAGAGATTTTTACAATAAATCCTTAAAGATATACGAGGATGCCAAAGACTGGTATAACACTGCTGATGTATATGTCCAATTGGGTACATTAACACAAAGACAACATCAATTTGATGACAGCGTTGCCTATTACAAAAAAGCCTTGAAAATTTTTGAAGATATAAAAAATTGGGATAAAGTTGCAACTGTATATCATCAACTTGGAATTATGTCACTGCAAGAGCAGCAGTTTAAGGAAGCAATTAATTACTGCCAACAATCCCTAAACATAAGAGAAGATATACAGGATTGGTACAAAGCTGCGGATGATTATTGTTTATTGGGTATAATAGCACAGATAGAACAACAGTTTGAAATGGCAATGACTTATTACAAAAAATCATTGGAAATTTTTCAACAGTTTAAAGATTGGTATAAAATTCCATTAACATTGAGAGAATTAGGCAATGTGTTAGAAAATTTATTAAATTGGAATGAGGCTATGAAAATGTATATTCAAGCTTTTGAACTTGATATTGAGCATGAGAAAAAATGGATTAACTTGCTTATCAAAGATTTAGCGCGAATGCTCAACCAATTAGGAGAAAACCAATTTGAAGCAATCTGGCGTGAGATAACAGGTGAAGATTGCGCTGGAGAAATACGTGATGCAATTTGGTCAGCACCAGATAATCTAAAATGAGAATATTTAAAAGAGAAACATAACCTGTAAAAACATGACTATCCAATTAACCTCTGCCGAAATCCAAGAAATTCAGCAACTTCTCAAAGACTACGCCCCAGCACAAGCAGCATTCACTACTCTAGAGAAATATAATGGCAGATTTGACACCAGTTTTGATGAACTGTGGCAAGAAAAAACGAGTATAGAAGTCTATGGTAATAAATCTCTATGGGATTCTACCCTAAAAATTCTGCGCGAAGAACTCTGTGGTGATGATGGCTTTCGCTCTCAATTTCAAGAATATACCAAAAACCCGGCCAGCGCCCCTTTACTCACAGGGTTAATAGTCTCTGTAACTACTTTATCAGGCTTACCTCTTGATCCGGCGATCTCTACTGTCGTTGTTTTATATTTGCTCAAAGTGGGTTTGAAGATTTTTTGCGAATATACCGCTCCATAAATCTTATTTTTATGCTATAAACACATAATTTTGGATTTTAGACCGACATTAAACATCCAATCCAAAATCCAAAATTATCCTTCAACTTCCTCCTAATTAAACTCCCTGAAATAACCTACAAACACCAAGAATCACCACTAATAAATCCCTACCATCAGCACCCCTCTTAATAGACATCTCCCAATTCAAAATCATAGTCACAGCCTTAGCTAGATTGGTCTAACGCGAGATAATATAAAAATAGAATCTAATGAAAAATACTATGCAAGCATACAAACTCAAAGGAAAAATTGATTCATCTGGTAACTTGGTAATTACCGACCCCCTGAATTTACCCCCCGGAGATGTGGAAATTGTAGTTTGGCAAGCTACTGAGACGCTTGATAATACCACAACTCCAGCCAGTGAACCAGCAGCAGAAACACCCAGAAGACGAACTCAAATCAAAGCCTTGCAAAACTGGTTTGAAAAAACCCAACCAGCACCTCCTGATTTTGATCCAGATGATCCGCCAATGCTAGAAAATACGGTGAAGATGGTGGTACTTGCGCCCTTGTTAGATTTGGCGGGTTTTTATCATAAACCGTTTAGGATTGAAACAGAAACGGGTGTGGCTTTAGAAATGGAGGATGAAGGAACGATTATTCGGGGGCGAATTGATGTTTTGGTGTTAAAAAATCGGCTTTGGTTGTTGGTAATTGAATCAAAACGGAGTGATTTTGCGGTGACACGCGCAATTCCTCAAGCTTTGGCTTATATGTTGGGTAATGAGGAAACTGTGCTACCAACCTTTGGCATGATTACCAATGGTAATGAGTTTTTATTTTTAAAGGTATTGGAACATAAATATGCTAATTCACGGCTGTTTTCTTTGGTAAATCCTGATAATGAGCTTTATAGGGTATTACAGGTATTGAAGCGTTTGGGGATGGAAACGATAGCGTATTGCTAACGCAAGGCTAACGCCAACGCAAAGCGTCCCGGAGGGAACTAGCGCGACCTAGGAATCGCGTTCAATGAGACATAAAATTGTATCCCCTCAATATTTCGGGGAAAGAATTATTCAGGCAGGGAGGCCAATCTATATTTAATACAGTAGCTATCCATGCACCTCGAAATTCTCTTTGTGGTATTGGGGGGGGATAATATTGGGATATTTGGGGTTTTGGGTTTGTTTTCCTGTGCTTGGATGGGAAATGTGGGACTAATTGCTAACAGTCCACTGAGAAAAATCGCTTTAATCTTGACAATTTTCATGTTTCATTAGGTAATTTTTTGCTTCTTCGGTACTTTTCTTCAAATTCGTTGAAAGCCTTATTATATAGGCGTTTCATCGAAAATCATGGCATTATGCTTCATCAACTTTTCCTCATCAGGGTTTTGTGATCATCAATCCTCAACTACTATAAAAACAACGAGGGTGAAATGATGATACTTTAAGCATTAGCTCCCATTTCTCGTTAGGCTTGGCCAAAACAATCAGGTCAAAAATTCCTTGCAGGTTTCCCACAAGAGTTTTTTAACGTATTGTATTGAAAGCAGAATAAGGGTTTCAGATTCCAGACTACTTTTTAGGCACAACGCTTATTTATGCTTGCTTTTACCAGTTTTGCCAAAATTTATTTAGGCTACAGTATTGATACTGAGAGAGCTTTTTACATCCTTTCTTACTTTGCAAACACCCTCATATGCCAACTCTACCAATTTCTGAAGCAATAATTCGCCATAACTCTAATTCCTCATCTTACAGTCGTGGTGAAGATTATTATCGTAGAGATGCAATTGCAGACCTGAAAAAACGAGGTAATCTAATTCAAGCAGCAGTAGAAGGAAGCGAAATTAGACCCTATCAAGTCAGTATCAATTTTGATGCAGCCGGCATTACCTCAGATGATTGTAACTGTGATTACAATTATGATGGGTGGTGTAAACATATTGTCGCTACTTTATTATGTTGTTTACGTAAATCAGAAACAATTACAGAACGTCCCACATTAGAACAGTTATTAAATTGTCTTGATATTGTTCAAACCCAAAGATTATTACAGGAATTAGTAGAAAATCAGCCAGAACTAATTGATGAAATTGATAACTTTGTCAGTTTAATAGATTTGCCAAAACCAGCTAAAAAGCAACCATCTACCCCACAACGGAATATTGATGTCAAACCATTTCGTTCTCAGGTCAAGCGGATTTTACGAGATGGATTACAAGAATTAGAATATGGTTCAGAAGATAGTGAATTTATAGATGAATTACTAGCTATAGTTGAGGAAGTACAAGAATTTGTAAGGAATGGAGATGGTAATAATGCCGTTTTAATTCTGGAAGCTATCACCACAGCTTACACCGAAGAATGGAATGAATTATACAATTATGGTGCAGACTGCTTTTCCATAGCAGAGAATCTTGATATCGCATGGACAGAAGCAATTTTATATGATGCGTTAATGCTATTGGCAGATAAATGTGATGAACCTGAAAAATATATCTCAGATTATTTGCATTTGATGTTGGCAGAACAATATTTCTTACGTGGTGATACGGAAGATGCACAGGATAGTTTGAAAGAGATATCAGAAGAATTTGCAAATAATGGCGCTATTGGTTGGGGTTGGTCAAGTTTTTTACGGGGTGAGAACGAGAAAGCTATTAAATATTATACAGATGCCCTAAAATCATTGAAAAAAGCCACAGGCAAACGCCAAATATATTTTAATACAATTGCTGGCTTATTCTTTATTTTAGCACTGTTGAAAGATGGTTCACCAGAACGCCTCAAAGAAGCAGAAAATTACACCAATATCATGATTCGGCAATCAGATCATTTTCTTAATTCAGTTTATATAAGACTGAAAATGATTCTGCAAGTTCAGCAAGGTGATATTACTCAAAAAGAATTAATAGTTAATGCTCCCATTCCTTCCTTAGAAAAAGAAAATAGTTTAGAAACATTCTTTTCTTCTCTATGTCTGTACTGGATGGATGTGGATGCTGCAAAAAAACAATTACCAGATTTATTAGAACCATTGTACAGGAGAGCGACCTGCTTTCAGCAGCGCTTCGCTAACGCATCCGGTCATCACTGGTTAGCAATGGAAACCGCAGAACTCCTATCCCGACTCAAACCCAGCAGCAACTACCAACAACAAGCACAAGCAATACGAGAAGACAACGAAGTTGAAACCATCATAGATATCATCGAACCCCAAGAAGCTTGGGAAATGTGTCTTAATGCCCTAGCAAACCTGCAAAAAGAAGCCCCAACACCCACAAAACCCCAATCAGAACTACGTTTAGCATGGTTCATTACCTTCTACCCTAGCCAATGTGGTCTGCAACCCAAAGAACAAAAAATTAGTGTCAAAGGACAATGGAGTAAAGGTCGTCCCATTGCCCTCAAAAATCTGAGCAATAATTTAAGTGAGTATGATTATCTTACTCATCAAGATATTCGGGCTTGTAATTGTATTGAAACTTATGGCGATGGTTATTATGGCAAAGTTAACTATCGCTTCAACGAAAAAACCATCCTCGCATTAATTGGACATCCCTTAGTTTTTTGGGAAGATAACCCTAATATCCGGGTAGAAATAGTCAAAGGAGAACCAGAACTACTCGTTAAAAAAGAAAAACAAGGTCGTCTCACCTTAGAATTTTCACCCAAATTAACATCACAAAATATCATCAATATCAAAGAAACCCCCACCCGCATAAAAGTCATTGAAATTACACCTGAACATAGACGTATAGGCGAAATTTTGGGTAAGGAAAATAAACTAAACGTCCCCATCATTGCCGAGAAAAAAGTTCTAGCAGCCATCAACGCCGTTTCCGGTATTGTCACCGTTCATTCTGACATTGGTGGAGGAGTAGAAGGTGCAGAAGAAGTACCCGCCCAAACTTTACCCCATATTCATCTTTTACCTGCCAATGCAGGTTTGAAAGTTACCCTGTTATCACGTCCTTTTGTCCAAGGTGGACCTTATTTCCGTCCCGGTGCAGGTGGAGAAACAGTCATTGCTGAAATTGAAGGTAAACGTTTACAAACTAGAAGAAACTTATCAGAAGAAAAACAACTTGCCCAAACTGCCATTCAAGCTTGTCCCACCCTCAGCACAGAAGAAGAAGACAGCGAATGGTTAATAGAAAACCCAGAGGACTGTTTAGAACTACTTTTAGAACTACAAGCATTAGGAAACAGCGTAGTTATTGAATGGCCAGAAGGGGAAAAACTGCGGGTTAGTCATAATGCAGACTTGAAAGATTTTAACTTATCAATTCAACGTCAACAAGATTGGTTTGCTGCTACTGGTGAATTGAAATTAAGTGCAGATTTAGTATTGGATATGCAGCAACTATTGGAACTCTTAGAAAAAACTCCTAGCAGGTTTATTCCTCTTGGTGATGGTCAATTTTTAGCTTTAACCCAAGCCTTTCGGAAACGTTTGGATGAGTTACGATTATTTTCCGAAAAACATGGTAAAGGGATGCGTTTTCACCCCTTAGCAACACTAGGGTTAGAAGATTTTGTAGATGAAGTAGGGAAACTCAAAGCAGATAAACATTGGAAAGAACATATCAAGAAACTCAAGGAAGTGCAAGACCTTAAACCAGAACTTCCATCTACATTCCAAGCCGAATTACGAGATTATCAGATGGAAGGTTTTTGTTGGTTGGCGCGTTTAGCACATTGGGGTGTAGGTGCTTGTTTAGCTGACCAAATGGGACTGGGTAAAACCGTGCAAGCATTAGCTGTTATTCTCAGAAATGCCCATCATGGATCAACTCTAATTATTGCCCCAACTTCCGTTTGTATGAATTGGGTAAGTGAAGCAGAGAAATTTGCCCCAACTTTGAATATCATTCAATTTACAGGTTCTAACCGCCAAAAATTACTAGATGGCTTACAACCCTTGGATATGTTGGTTTGTAGTTATGGTTTATTGCAGCAGGATGAAGTAGCACAAATGCTGTCTGGGGTGCAGTGGCAAACCATTGTTTTAGATGAAGCTCAAGCTATCAAAAATATGTCTACTAAACGTTCCCAGGCGGCGATGAATTTGCAAGCTAATTTTAAATTATTGACTACTGGGACACCGATTGAAAATCATCTGGGTGAGTTGTGGAATTTGTTCCGATTTATTAATCCTGGTTTATTGGGTTCTTTTGAAAGTTTTAATCAACGTTTTGCCAATCCTATTGAGAGATATCAAGATAAACAAGCACGAAATAAACTCAAAAAATTAATTCAACCATTTCTATTAAGACGTACAAAAAATCAGGTGTTGGAAGAATTGCCTTCTCGTACAGAGATTTTACTTCATGTGGAGTTGAGTAAAGAGGAAAAGGCATTTTATGAAGCTTTGCGTCGTCAAGCTATATCTAAATTGAGTGAAAGTGATGCAGATGCAGGACAAAAACATTTGCAAGTTTTAGCAGAGATTATGAGGTTGCGTCGCGCTTGCTGTAATCCTAGTTTGGTGATGCCTGATACTGAGTTATCTAGTTCTAAGTTGCAACTTTTTGGTGAGGTGTTGGGTGAACTGTTGGAAAATCGCCATAAGGCTTTGGTGTTTAGTCAGTTTGTAGATCATTTGCATATTATCCGTAATTATTTGGATAGTCAAAGTATTAAATATCAGTATTTAGATGGTAGTACCCCAATGAATGAACGGAAAAAAAGTGTGGATGCGTTTCAAGCTGGGGAGGGGGATGTGTTTCTGATTAGTTTGAAGGCTGGGGGTACAGGACTGAATCTAACTGCGGCTGATTATGTTATCCATACAGACCCTTGGTGGAATCCGGCGGTTGAGGATCAAGCTTCTGACCGCGCCCACCGCATTGGCCAACAACGCCCGGTGACGATTTATAGGTTGGTAGCAAAGGACACTATTGAGGATAAGATTGTGGAGTTACATCACCATAAGCGGGATTTGGCGGATAGTCTCTTGGAAGGTACGGATATGAGTGGGAAGATTTCTACTGAGGCTTTGTTACAATTGATTCATGAAGGTTAGGTTTTTAGGTGTTAGGGGATGGTAGTGGGGAAGGCGATCGCTTGTTGAAAGAGAAAGTAAGAAAAGGGCGATCGCACAATACTAATCTGCCTTATATTAAAATGTCAATCATCACTCAATACAGAGAGGTTAGACTGTGCCTAAAAATAGTAGATCACCAAAACAACAGCTGAACGCATTAGAAAAATGGCTGGCTTTAGAGTGGAATAGGCCGGAAAGATCCTACAATCCAGATGTCCGAGATTTTTTGTCAGCATTGCTTGATTATCCTAAAGATCATGTTGTCACAGAGGATGCAGCCGGAGGAGGGTATGCAGATATTAAGCTTTTAACCCATGAAAAAATCGCTTGGGTTGTGGGTGATTTAAAAAAAGATGATAAAGAACTGACTACAGAAACCGGACGACAAAAGCTATGGAATCAAAAGCGCAAATATGTTGAAGGTTTAACTCGCTATGTTGTATTTCTTACGGCTCACTATCTTTGGATTGTTATACCAACAGGTGAGGCTGTTCAAGGTTTAGAAAATCCAATTTATTTATCTGATATTACTTTTGAAGAATTGAGAGAAACACTCAAATTTCTTTCTTATTCACAAGCATCTCACAATAATCAATGGCAAACTTTTATTGAAGGAAACCTACCTTATATTTATTTAAAACTTGATACAAATGATACTTTAAATCAATTGCGACAAGATTTACAAATTAGTTTTACAGAATTAAACGCTGCCGCAGAAGGTGTTATTGCAGCATTAAGTAAAAATTATGAATATTTTAAGCAGCAAGAAAAAGAAGCTGAGGGCAATTTAGCATCTGCGACGAAAGATAGTAGAGAGCGAGCAATGATGCGCCTCAAACGTAAATTTAATTTTGAAAGGCATTTATGTGAGGATATTTTACCCCAGTTTGAAGCTCAATATGGGCGAGAAATAAATGCAAAAGATAAACAAATACAAGAAAGAATTAGGGAGGCATTTGCGGCTGATTCTGTAGCTGTATTGATTGCACGAGTTTTGTTTCTACGATTAGTAGAGGATTTAGAATTAACCAATAAACGACGACTTTCTAATGGTGGTCCAAAAGATTGGTCAGCGTTTGTTGATCACCTAATTGGAGATGCAAAGGCATTAGTAAAACTGGTTGCTGAGGACTTGGGACGGCTGTATCATGAACCATTTGAACAAAATGTGTTTGATTGGATTTATGAAACAAATGGAGCATTAAATGAAGCATTACAACGTCTGATTCTCCGATTTAATGCTTATGATTTTTCGGGGTTATCTGAAGAAATTTTAGGAGACATTTATCAAGGATTTTTACCTGTTGCTAAACGAAAAAGATTAGGAGAATTTTATACACCCCCTTCAATTGTTGATTGGTTATTAGAACAAACTGTTTTCAGTCACGCAGAAGGAAAATTACTAGATCCATCTTGTGGCAGTGGTTCATTTCTCGTGCGCTATGTTCATCGCTGTTTGGAAGATGCAAAAGCGAGAGATTTAGATATAGATTTTGTATTGCAAGAGCTACAAAAAAATGTTTGGGGGTTTGATCTGAATCCATTTGCCGCTTTCATCAGCCACTTTCAATTAATGTGGGCAATGATAAGATTTAAACCTTCTAGAAAACAAACAGATATTCCCAATATTTATGTTTATAACTTAAATAGTTTGCTTCGGGATGATGATTTGGTTTCGATTTTAGGAGAAGATTTTTTATCTCCTGGATCATGGGAACGCGATCGCAGTCAGTGGAAATACATTCTCGGAAATCCGCCTTACATTCGTGCCGAACGGGTAAAATATGGCGAGGAAATGAAAGGACTATGGCAACAAGTCTGGGGACAAAATGCTGATACAGGCTTAGTTTTTCTCTATCGTTCTTTGACAGAATGGTTAGAACCGAATGGCTTTTTAGGCATGGTGGTAAGTGGTGGTTATGCTAACTCAGAAGCTGCCGCAAAGGTTTGGAAACTGCTTTATCCAAGACAAAATGCGGCATTAAGAAAAATAGTTTGGCTAGAATTTGCTGGAAAACAGTGGGATGCAAATGTAATTCCTATGTTGTTAGTAATTGAAAAAACATCAGCCCAAGAAGATGATGAAATTGAAGTTTATGTACCATCAAAATGGCCAAGTAATGAACAATCGGTGAAAATTAAATACAAAGATTTTTTTGATGCCAAAATTAGTCCAAGAATTACTGCTATTGATCCCAGTAATCCCGCAGAAGCTTTGTGGGGAGATTATTTGTTACCATTGGTGCATCCTCATGATGTTCCAATACTAAAAAAACTTTATCCAAACGGTAATGGTGGAAACGTTGTTGAGTTAAAAGAAGCAGTTGCACGACAAATCAGCCGAAATAACCGCCCATTTTGGTTTACCTATGGCATTCAAAGAGGTGGAACAGAAGTGACCCCAGAATCTACAGGAGCAAGTGCTGTTCAAGTCATTGCTGGACGCAGTATATCAATGGGTTGGGCAGGGGAGTTTACTGGTTGGGTTGATCTTGAAGCTGTTAAGAACAGACCCTACGGAAAACTTAGTCTTTGGGCTGATCAAACTTATGATAATTTTCTTGCAGTTGCTAAGTTTACTCTTGCTCCAACTTCTGCTGTAGTATCTAGCAACAGCAATGAGCAAATTTTGGCAGCAATTGATACAGTTATCGTTGCCTTGCCTAAACCTGACGGACCATCAATAGAAGCGGTTGCAGCATATCTGAATAGTAAAGTTGTTCGTTTCTATTGGGCTGTAAGACTACGTTCAGGAGTATTAGAAGGATCTTCACGAACAACTTTTTATCCTCGAACACTTGAAGCTTTACCCTGGTTAAAAAATTTAGAACCTGATATAGAACAGCAATTAGTAGATAGTTATAATAATCTAGCTCGTTTAGCCGCGATCGCTAGAAACAATCCCAATGAGTGGCTATTATCAGAAGTAGAAAAGCAAATTGTCACAAGTCGCTACAGGTTAAGCGATCGCAGTTTGGGTTTAAACTTTTCTAACTGGAGTCAAGAAGACGTATTAGCAGAAGAATTAATCTTGGATAATAACTGTATTCGCACAGGTTTGTTTTCCATAGAACTGGTCAATGCTGATTTAGCAGAATTAGTTTATTTACTCTTAACTAATAGCACTGATGAAACTATTTCAAAAGTGACCATTCAAAAATTGAATGTGCCTCAAGATTATACCACTTTGATGCAAACCTATCGCCAGCGATTTGCTGATTTTCAAAAAGTTGAATCCGATTTTTTCAATGCTCTTCACCAAATTGATGAAACTGTTTACACCATGTTTAACATCACTGATGAAGAAAAAAATCATATTGAAAACCGTCTTGCCAGTTTCCCATTAAACAAATTACAACCTCGATATCCCTGGCAAACAGTTAGACCCCGATCCATCAAGGCATATACTGAAGACCGATTTGCATAAATGTATTGACTTGAGTACATCCAGATAAATTATCCTAAATTGTAGGGGCATCATAAAATTTGCCCTTGCACTTGATTACACCCAATCAAAAGTCCTACTAACCGCCTTCTTCCACAACTCACAATAACCTTCCCTCTCCACATCATCCATGTTCTCTTCCCAAGTCTGATCTAAAAGCCAATTTTCACTTAATGGGTGGCAAGGTGGCTAAACAGCTTGTTTCATAAGGGATAGAGCCTGAAAGCCACGTTGAAAAAAGAGGCGTTTATAAGGTATAACAATTATAAGCGATCGCTCTCATATTTAACATTAAAAAAAATTTACAGAATATGATTATTAACAATTACCTTCTAAAATCTCTATAAGAATGTTCCAACCAATAAATAATCCAATACTACTCATTGCGATCGCAACATCTGTCTCTCATTCCCAGTCTGGAGACTGAGAATGGTTTTTGAAAGGTTCTACCTTTCTTTTTTATCTCACGCAAAGACACAAAGGAGCAAAGATAAGAAGATATTTTTAGGCTACTCCATAATCTGTATAGGGGCGTTTATAAGGAGGATGTAAACCTAGTACAATATCTTCTTTAGGTACTCCCATTTTTACTAAATCTGCGGTGGGATTTTCTTCTGTGAGATTTTGTTGTAACCAAACTTTGCCGTTGTTAATATCTAGGTGTATAACATTCCGATAAACACGATTTAAAATCTAGAGAATAGGTTTGTTTGTACCTGAAACCTCCAAGAGTATAATTTAAAAGCACTAGATGTCTACACCGATTTATCACATCACCCACATTGATAACTTAACCTCCATAATCACCAGTAGGGGATTGATAGCAGTTCTCGAATATATTTCGAGAACATACAAATGTTATTGATCATGTCCACAAAAGAAGATGATCTCATTGCCAGAGCGGAACTGTTGCAACAAGCGATTGCGACTTTGCTTCTTATGATTCAACAAATTAAAGCGGCGGGGGAAATCGCGCCTCCTGGTTGTTCTGTTTCCCGTTATCAAGCACGGGGTAAACAAGGGGTTTATTGGTACTATAAGTTACACGCTTCTCAACCCATTTTCCCTACTTCTCAACCAGGCAAGTTAACTAAATACAAGCATTTAGGGAAGGCTGGAAGTCCTGCTCATATTGATGCGGTTCTCTCGGTTGCTCGGAGGACTCAGGTTGATTACTTACAATCATGTATTGATTCTCTGCGACAAAACTGGGCTGACTTATACAACAGTCTCAAGGAGAAAAAGTAAGTCTCTCAATTTTCCTTGTTCTCGCAATTAAAACGCGAACTCTTTTCTCTTGATCTTACCCCTTTTTTTCCTTAACCGAACAGTATTGGATCAGGGATATGAAACTAAAGTAGTTGAGAAGAGGAAATTTACACATTGGTTTTGGATAGTTCCTAAAAAAGAGACAATTAGAGTTAAACGTCCAGATAAAAAAGAAGATTACTATACTGTTTCTTTACAAGAAATTATTGACAAAGCTAATGAATCAATTGAACAAAGCATTAAAAATATAAAACAGGGAATAAACCAATATTTAGATGAAGACTTCAAACAACGAGTTAATATATTTTTCAAAGACCTTGATATTTACTTAAGTAACTACCGCGAAAGTTTAATTCAATCACAGCAGGATCAAAAATTGCAAGTTGAGGAGAAAGAAAAATTAGTTACTGAACTTAATTACTTATTCTCTGAATCAAGAGAAAAAACCAAAAAAGCTGATGCTTTTTTACAATACGTAGGTGATTTAATAAGGAATAAGTAATGACTAATCTTTTTTCTCCTCAAGAATCAGGTAATTTCCAACAAAATACAGGTTTTGTAACTCCATCTACCCAAACCTTAGAAAAACTGCAACGTCGAGTTCCTGTTGTGGGAGATAAAGCCATTATTGACTTAATAAATGGCATCCAAATTAACAAAGAAATGCTCCGCTATCGCAAAAATAGAGGATGGTTTGGAAACCTAATATCTAAACTAGATGGCAGTGATAATAAACGCCAAATTCTATTAGATGGTAACTTAATTGCAGGACAAGAAGCACTAGCTAACTGGGTTTTAGAACTGACTGACTCATTAAAAATTAGTCAAACTGCCTTAGAAATTACTCAAAACTCATTATTAGAAGCTCGTGATGCTATTCGTCATCAAAAACAACGACTGCAAAAACAAGAAGATGCAATAAATAAACTGAGTGAACAATTCAATCAATTAGCTGAACAAGTACATCAAAGATTGAATAATATAGAATCACGAATCCGTAAATTAGAAGTACGAGTAGCTGCTAATGAAGACTTAGATCATATTATCACAGCTTGGGCTGCTGGACAAACTTACAGTCAACTACCTTGGGCAATACAAATTGCATTATTAGCACGGGAAGTATTCAGCAGTTCAGTAATTAACTATGAATTAGAAACAGGAGATAAAGAACGGTATCGGCAATTATTAGTTAATAAAATTATCGCTCATTCTAAACAATTACCTAACAGTTTTTTTGGAATAGGTGATTTATTAGAACAAACTTGGATTTCCATGAATAATGATGATAGAGAATTAACTGCTGGCTTATTAGAAATTCGTTCTATTCCTCAAAAAAGATTAACAAATATACCTCATTTATTTGTCATTGGTACAACATTAGAATTAGCAACACTTCCCGAAGAAGTTAGACCAAATAAACCTGCTCAAAGTGCAATTTATCTGTGTCGCGCTCAAATTGATAGTATTTCTCGTACCACCGACGCACGGGAATTTATCACCACTATTGTTGAAGAAACAGCAAACGATTGTCTAACAATAATCAATAATATTTCTAATTAATAAATATGAAAACAGCTAACCCGACATTTGGACTCGTACTCACTGGAGGAGGTGCAAAAGGAGCATATCAAGCCGGTGCATTAAAATATATTGCAGAAATCGGATTAGTACCACATATTATTGCAGGAACTAGCATAGGCGCTCTAAATGGTGCAGTTTTGTCATCTTATCGCCCTTTTTCCCAAGCAGTACAGCAGCTTAACGAATTTTGGAAAGAACTAGCCGAAGCTGAGATTTTACGCCCCAATACAGGTACAATTCTCCGCACACTTAGTTACACTACTCAAACCTTTGTACCCATACTGCGGGAATGGATGCTTCATTTCCTACTAGAACAGGGGATATTAAAAGATTCTACCGCAATTTTTGACCCTGCACCCATTGAAAAACTATTAAGAGAAAAAATCAATCCTAACAGCCTAAGAAATGGAATTGAGTTATGGGTTACAGTATTTCCCAGCTTGAAAATTCCCGGTTTAGGTTACGACTGGTTAATTAATTTTGTTCGCGCACACACCGGGACAGATGCTCACTGGCTTTGTGTACAAGACTTCACAGATGATGAAACAATTCATAATCTTCTTTTAGCTAGTGCTGCTCTTCCTTTAGCATTTCCTAGTAGAGAAGTAAATGGAAAATCTTACGTTGATGGTGGGTTAGCTGATAACGTTCCTTTAAAAGCTTTAGCTGTGCGTGGCTGTACTCATGCAATTATTATTCACTTGCAAAATGGAGTAACTTGGAATCGTCATGATTTTCCAGAACAAACTATTATTGAAATTAGACCAGAACAGCCGATTAATAAATCAAATATGCCAATTATAGGTTTAATTGATAGTTGGTTAGACTTCAGTTTTGAACGAATTACCGAACTCCAACAGCGTGGATATGAAGATGCACAACGTTGTTTAACTCCCATTATTCAAACTTTAACCACTGTCAAAAAACAACGTCAGACTCATGATAGACTGGTTAACTCTACACAGCAGCTATTGAATGACCCTCCCCTATAAAAAATTATCGCCAATTCAGTTAGAAATATTTTCTGTTATTAAAGGTTTGCAACAATATCTTGTAAAGGCAACATTAATGTTAAAGGTTCTATCGGTGAGGGCTTAAATTTATGTTTTAGATAAAATTGTTTAGCTTCTTCATCTTTCGCATGAACTAAAATACATCGTATTCCTACAATTTTGGATGCTTGTAGAACCCGAAAAATTGCATCTCTTAGTAAACCAGATCCTACACCTTGCCCTTCCCATTGTTCATCAACAGCCAACCTACCAATGATCATACAAGGCACTGGATCTGGTGCATTTTGCTTGACTTTTCTAATAGCCACTGAGTGATATACACCAGAACTTGCCAAACAGTAATAACCAATTACTTTATTTTCACAAATTACTACATAAGTTCTAGCAGTATCCCCCTCATTCTTTAAAGCTTTTTCCCTCAACCAATTATTTAAAGTTTCTGACCTTGATTTGAATTGTGATATATCATGGCTAGAATTAATTGGTTGAGGAGCTTCTATAATTTTCGTCTGTGCCATTCTTAATCCCAAGGTGATTTAGCAGCCAAAAACTTACGTAGTTCCTCATCTACTTGAGGTGGTGCATCTAAAATATCAATAAATTCTTGATATTTCTTTTCATCTAAAGCAAAAAAAGTTTGCTCACAAATTACTTTTTCTGCTTCTCTACAAGCGACATCTAGCATGAAATCAGAACGAGTTTTACCAAGAATTGATGCAGCATAATCAATTAAATTACGCTGTTTTTCTTGAACTCTAATATTAATAACCTGATTGCGCCCAGGATTATCCATTTCAAAGGAAGCTACCATTTTAGTTTCCTGAATTTTATTACTCCATTACCCCTACTATAGATAATCGTGTACACAATGTCAATACATTGTTGTCTGGGTGGTAGGCTGGTCGTCATAACCTTATACACGAATAAATAGACTTGTTAAACAACTAGACATTAGATGTAGCGACATACAAAAAAATGTGTCATAAATAACTTAGGCACATTTTTATTTTGTTGTTATTAATAAAATTCGAGTATTCAAGGTGACTAGAGCATGAGAGAAGATCACGTTTACTATAATTGCGGTGCTTACAGCCATCATGGTATAGACTGCGGTGATGGTACAGTTATTCATTATACAAAGAACTATGGGAAGATTTCTCATATTTCTTGGGCTTCCTTTGCATCTGGAAACACGGTTTTTGTAAGAGAGTACGGCCATGTGATACACCAGATATTGTGGTTTGGCGTGCTGAAAGCAGATTAGGAGAAGATGCTTATCACCTATTTGATAATAATTGTGAACACTTTGCTACTTGGTGTAAAACAGGTGTACACGCCAGCGAACAAGTAAAAAATGCAGGAGCAGTTGGAGCGGGAGCATCTGGAAGTGGAGCCGCAGTTGCGGGTAGTCTTGGTGTTGTTAGTGCTGCTGGTGCGGCTGCTGGGTTAAGTGGTGCTGGTATTATGTCAGGTTTAGCAGCAGTTGGAGGTAGTGCAGTTGCGGGTATTGGCGTACTTGGTGCTGCTCCTGCTGCTATTACAACACTAGCTATGAATCAGGTTTTAAACGATGATGAGAGTCTTCCTGATGATGAACGTGAAGCTCGTGCTGTTGGTAGAACTATGACAACTGTAGGCGCAGTAGCTGGTACTGCTGGAGCAGTTGGTACAGTTGCAGCTGCCGGAAGTGTTGCAGGTTTGAGTCCTGCTGGAATTACTTCTGGTTTAGCCGCAGTTGGATCAACAGTAGGAATGGGAATGGCTGCCGGTGTTGCTATTACAGTGGCCGCACCAGCAGCAGCAGCGGCCGCTGTTGGCTATGGTACTTACAAATTCTGGAAATGGATATCGGAAAAGTAGGCAGTCACTTCACTATATTTCTGAGACATATTACATTTGAGTTCTAAAGTATGAACAACCTTGATGCAATACTTGATAAAGCCTTGAAGCTTGGTAGTTTGATGTCATTAGATTTTCATAATCCAGATGGTACAGCACTTCCGGCTGTAATGAGGTACACTAGATTAAAATACAAATGCTTTTAAATGAAATCATACTCTCTGGATCTTCGAGAAAAAATAGTTGCTGCCCATATTCAAAAAAACATATCAATCAGGAAAGTAGCTAATATATTTTCTGTGTCAAAAAGTTTAGTACAAAAGCTGGTAAAACAACAAAAAATTGATGGAGATTTACAACCCAAGAAGCGAGGAAAACCACAATTTAGTCATCTGACAAATGCGGACATAGATTTAAGAGAATTGGTTGAAGCAAATTCGGATGCAACATTGATAGAATTGTGTGAATTATTTGCAGATAAAACTGGTAATTGGGTAGGTCGAAGTGCAATGTGTTCTGCATTACAGAAATTAGGATTAAATCGTAAAAAAAAACAACGCGGAGTACCCAAGCAGGAACAGAAAGAGTTCTGAATTTAAGATTAGATTATTGGGATCAGGTCAAAAATATAGAGCCAGAAAATTTAGTATTTCTGGACGAAACTGGTATCCTACTTGGCTTAACGAGGACTCATGCCCGCTCACAACTAGGAGCAAGAGCTTACTCTGTCAAACCCTTTTATCGAGGCTCAAAGGTTACAGTAATTGGAGCTATTAGTATTCAAAAAGTAGTTGCATTAATGACAATGAATGATTCAATGGATGGCAACGCTTTTGAAGTATTTGTTGAAAAGTTTTTAGTGCCACAGTTATGGTCGGGAGCAGTGGTAGTAATGGATAATTTATCCGCACATAAACGAGATTCAATTGTGTCAATGATTGAAGCTGTTGGTGCTTCAGTTCTTTGTTTATCCTCATACTCTCCTGATTTTAATCCAATTGAATTATGGTGGTCACAACTCAAAATTCAGTGCAAGGTGAATTTGCTACATCAGCCAATAGCGCACCACGTAGCATTGTTGGTTCTCGCGCCCAAATTCATACTCGTAGACCTTCTACTTGGAATGATTTAACTGAGACTGAAACATCTCTATTGGATTTTTTGAGATGTAAGGGAAAACTAAGTGAGTTATCTCCTACTGAAACAAAACAAAAATTGCTTAATTATTTTCGAGAAGGAGATAGGTTTGAGCGACTTGTTAACGTGGCAGATAAAGAACCTCCAAGAGTGCGAGCTATGCTGGGAGCAATCGGGCAAGAGCTAGGAAAGAGTCGAGATATCTTAGTAAAAATCAAGAAAGGATTAAACCCCGTATCTCGTTTTGATTTTGGTAATCTAAGGAATCTTCGCTATGCCAAGGAGTGGCAAGCTAAGTGAAACTTTACGAACATCCAGAATTCGCAGATGCTATCAAAGCTGCTAAACAACATTTTGCACATCCAGGGCTAACCGAACAGTTCATTGAAAAGGATTACTATGTCACAGAAGCTCTGCGAATTGTGGCACAGAACTATCCAAATGAAGTGATTTTTAAAGGAGGAACGAGTTTATCTAAGGGGTGGAAGCTAATAGAAAGGTTCTCAGAAGATATTGACCTGTTTTTGAATCCTCAAAGTTTTAATCCATCTCTTAGTAAAAATAGTATTGATAAACATTTAAAAAATATAGAAACATTGGTAAATGGGCATCCCGGTTTTACACTTGATAACACCAGGGGTAATAGTGGTAAAGGAACTCATCGTCATAGTTTTTTTAACTATAAGCCTCAGTTTTTAGGTAATAAACCAATAGCTAATAATGTTTACTTAGAAATGGGAATACGTAGTGGTAATTATCCTGTAGAAGAAATATCAATATCTTCTTATTTAGCTGATTTCTTAAAAGAAACAGGTATTAGTTTAGGTACAGATGATGAATCTGCATTTCCTATGAAATTGTTACATTTCCGACGCACTTTTGTAGAGAAATTATTTGCTATACACTCTAGAGTGTTGCTTTTAAAAGAAGAAAAACAACCAATAGGAACTCACGCCAGACATTACTACGATCTGTACTGTTTAGCCCAAAGGCAAGAAGTACAAGAAATGCTTAACACGGAAGAATATAATAACATTAAAAAAGATTGTAATGACATTGGACAACAACATTTTAATAATTATCAACCACCTGAAAATTTGAGTTTTTCAAAGAGCATAGCAATTTTTCCAACAGGAGACTTACGACAATTAATTGTAGCGACCTGCAATACTAATCGCTCAAACCTGCAATCAAGGGATTTTCAAACCAGGATTAATTGCAACTATAATTATGCTTTAGCCAGGATTAACTGCAACTGAACCAGGATTAATTGCAACCAACCTGCAATCATCGGTTTGAGCCAGGATTATCTGCAACTATAAAAGTAAAAAAAACGAACGTTTTGTTAACTGCCTCACTGGTAAGGCTTAGAGAACCTTAAACCGTTGCTTTTCGAGTTAAAAAACTCAGTAAAGAATTCAAAGTTAATCTATTAAATTCTCAAATGAGTTTTTTGACAAACCCCTGCGAATACTGAAAACTCAGTCCTGGTAAAGCGTCGAGTTTATTTGCAAATAATCCTGGTCGAAACGGATGATTGCAGGCTGGTTGCATTTAATCCTGGCTCAGTTGCAATTAATTCTGGTTCAAATGAAATTATAGTTGCAAATAATCCTGGCTGGAGACAACGATGATTGCAGGTTGGGGGACTTATAATTGCAGGTCGCTACAATTAATTGCTAAGGAATATAGCCAACAATGCAGAAATTTATGCTATGGCGATTATCCAACATGGGAAGAAATAGAATCATGCTTTGAGCAATTACGAAATATTTTGTAAAACATTCGCTAACAGGGGGTTCAGCCGGAATACCTGCAAGTGCGATTCGTTGTAAATATGATTTTCAGGCATGACGACAAACATAAGATTTTTGTCTATAAGATTGAGTTTTTTGACCATGTAACCATGCAGAAGTCATTGCCAAAGCAATAAATAAAATTATCCGGACAAGTCTATCAGGAGAAGCTTGAGGTTCTTGAACCTCGGTACATAGTATGCTTAACTAATATTTAAATCTCCAAGGAAGCATCTTAATTTTTTTACCTGTTGTTTGTTTTTATTTGGAATGACTATAGTTTTTAGAACCAGTTAAGACGTGACCTACACCACAAGGCCAAGTGAGCCATTAGAGGAACTGCAATTGTTTTTTCATATTGTTCAATAAGTTCATCAACTTTTGATAAAAATTTAGATTGTCGTTCTAGAGAGTCAAGTGGTTCATTGGCTAATGAACCCATCTCAAAAAACAATAAATATATTGATTCAAATTTGTCTATAGCATTTCGATACGCATCTACTACCTGATTCTTATCTGAATCAATATATGCTGATAGAAACAATTCAGGTTGTCCACCTCGGTTTAACTCTCTAAGAACTCCTAGAAACTTGACTGAACTTTCAGTAATACTAGATGGTTCTAGTCCAATTTCTTCAAACATTTCTCTTAGAAATGCAGGTAATAATTTATCAGCGCTGAATTCTTGTTGATAAGTTGGAACATCTGCTTTTGTTAGTGTTCCTGAAGCTGATGAACAAATTTGATTAGGACGAACTAGGGTATGGGCAGACCTCTTTTGGAGAATTAGAGTTCCATCTGATGTAAATATCAAAATATTGATTCCCAATATATTGGCTAATGGAGAGTCTTCAAGTTCCTCTAATTGATAATTGTTATCTCTGATGTGTACTTTCTCTCTTAAGGAGATATGGTTTTTATTTAATTTTGCATCTAAGCAAAGGTTAGTTTGAACATAATCAAAGTAGTCAGATGTTTGAAGTTGAAACAAAATACATTTGGAATTGGTTGATTTTTGCTGAACTTTTATTGAAACAAGCCTGAGACAAGTCTCATTAAATAGTTTACGTTTGTGTAAATAGATAAATTGTTTATAGAGTTTAAATATTTTCTCAGCTTCCAGACTCTCGTCTATTTGAAATTTATGAGAAGTTAATTGAAAGTTAATTTTGCTTAAATCTAAATTTTCCTTTGTGTTATCAAAAACAATAACTTGTGGAAGTGAACGATAACATCCTTGATAGTAGATATTTAATAAACAAGTTTGGTTTTTATAAATTTCTTGCCAATTTTCAAGTTTCCAGTCGAGGAAGAAATCAGAGAAAAACCACTTGGGCAATATTTTTTTAAAAATCATAACGGCTTATATCAAGTTAATCAATAGTCCGGATACTTTTTCGGTGGCTGTATCGCTTATCCTCTAGGGCTTTGAGTTACCAACAATAATTAAATTTTAGTCAGGTCTAAACCTGAGTTGCATTTAATTCGACATTTCCTAGACTCCATACGCTGTAAGCTGTGTGACTTCGTTCTAAAAATTGTCCGAAGTATTGGTTAATTTAATTTTTTATAAAAATTACTGCTTCTGCTTGTCACACTGTCTCTGCATCAACCTTAATTATCGAATTTTTCTCTGAAGTTACTCTAACTATTAGTATCACCTTTATCGCAAACTTTTTTAAGACGCTGATCTCCTTTATCAGCATTCAAATTATGTTGTAAATAATCACCTACCCAATCACAGCTTTGTTGCATTACCTGATTTAAGTCTGACTTCCATATAGCAGCAGTTTTCTCTAGTTCTTCTAAATCTAAAGTCCACAAAATAACCGAATCATCCCTGCTGGCACTGGCAACAGTTTTACCATCAGGACTGAAACTAACATTGTCAGCGATATCAGTGTGTCCCTCTAGAATTTTGAGCAAATCACCGTTTGTATTCCAAACAGTGATTCTTCCATCTCTAGTTGCGGCAGCAATTAATTTACCGTTGGGGCCAAATCTAGTACTGTAGACTTGACCAGCGTAAATAGAAGAAACATCAATAGTGTTGAGCAGTTCGCCATCTAGATTCCAGAGTTTAATAGTTCCATCCCGACTAGAAGTAGCGATCTCCGTACCATCAGAACTAAAGCTAATATTAAAGACTTGATCTGAGTGTCCATCCAAAGACTCGATTTGTCTACCCTTGAGATTCCAGAGTTTAGCCTTGTTATCTTTGCTAGCTGTAGCAATCATGTTACCATCTGGACTAAAAGTAATGTCGTAAATTCTATCTTTATGTGCTTGGAAAGCATCTAATTCTTTACCGTCTCGACTCCAAAGCTTAACTTCTCCAGTCCAATCTGCCGTTGCAAATATCTTACCGTTGGGACTAAAACTTAAACTATCAACCCGGTTATCTTTGGAATTTTTAAACCCCGTCAGCGTCTTGATCTGTTTACCATTTCGACTCCATAATCTCACAGTCTTATCTTTGCTCGTAGTAGCGATTATTGCACCATCTGGGCTAAATATTACACTTGTCACTATGTCTTTATGCCCTTGTAGGGTATTAATTACTTGACCATTATGATTCCATAGTTTAACAGTTCCATCTTGGCTAGCTGTAGCAATTGTTTCACCATCGGGGCTAAAGACTACTCCCCAAACATTATCTTTATGCCCATTCAGCCTCTGAAGCTGTTGGTGGTTGAAAGCCCAAAGTTTAGCAGTTTGATCGAATCCAGCACTAGCAATAGTTTTACCATCTGGACTGAAAACAACTTGATTCACTTGTCCATTGTGTCCTGTCAGAGATGGTTTAAGTTGTTCACCATTGAGATTCCAAAATCTAACTGTCTTATCAAAACCAGCACTGACAATAGTTCGACTATCTCTATCTGGGCTGAAACTAACACTACTGACCTCACCAGTGTGTCCTTTAAGGGTTTTAAGTACCTTGCCCTCTAAACTCCAAAGCTTGATAGTTTGATCCCGGCTAGCCGTAACCAGCATCTTACCATCTGGACTGAAGCTGACGTTGTTGACTGCATCTTGATGGCCCCTGAAAATTTTCTCCTGTCCATCTTTGAGGCTCCACAGCCTGACTGTTTTATCCCAACTTGATGCGGCAATAGTATTTCCGTCTGGACTAAAAGTGACAGTGTTTAGTCCACCATCACTCTTATCGGCAGGTGCTGGAACCATAAATTCTCGAAGCAGCTTTCCATCTCGATTCCAAAGCTTAACGGTTCCATCTTTACTGGCAGAAGCAATGATTTTACCATCTGGACTGAAGCTGACACTATAAACCCAACCTTTATGTCCTTCTTTATGTCCTTCTTTATGTCCTTCTTTATATCCTTCTATGGTTTTTAGTGGTTGCCCCTGACGATTCCAGAGTTTGATAGTTTTATCAAAGCTAGCAGTAGCTATTGTTTGGCTATCTGGACTAAAGCTGACGCTAGCTACAACACCTTCATGTCCTTTTAGGGTTTTTAGTTTTTTTCCCTTACGACTCCAGAGTATGACAGTGTTATCAGCACTAGCAGTAGCGATTAACTGATGATCTGGGCTAAAGCTCACACTCCAAACTTCATCTTGATGTCCATCTAGACGATTTTGCTCTCTAACTTTAAACAATGACCATTGCAGAGTTTTCTGTGCTTGTTTCCATGTTTCATCTTTAGGCTCTACCTGAATTTGCTTTGTTAGAATTGGCTCTGCTGCCTTCATTGCTGAAAGTAAAGCATCAAAGGGCTGACCTGAATTTCTCAGTACATCAGACGATTGACTCAGAGCATTAACTTGGTCTTCTAAAGCGACAACTGCTGCTTGTCTAGATAACCAAGCGATACCAGCAGCAGCTGAAATAATCGTAAAAATAGTGCTAAGTGTAAAGATAGTGATGTTTCTACGCCGATTCCGGAGTTTGGTACTTAGCTCAATATATTTTTGTTCTTCCCTGGTTAATTCTGGCTGTCTGTCTCGTAGCCAGTTTTCTGCTTCGATTAAAAATTTCCCTCGTAGTAAGCCTGCATCATCTCTGTTATTTTTCTTCCATTCGATGATTGACGAGCGCAAACGTTCCTGCCAAGTACGAAACTCTCGGTCAAGATCCAGCCAAATTTTTAGGAGAGACCATTTTTCGATTAGCGCTTCATGAACAATTTCGACAATTTCTTCTTCGATGAGTTTGCCATGGTTATCTAAAACTAAGTGATTATTAGTTGTTACAAGCCGAACATTGGCTAAATGTTGAATTAAATCCCAATTTTCTTCACCTATCTGCCTACGATTTGCTATCCGTCTAGTATCTGGAGTTCCTTCTCCTGGGTGTCCTGGACGTACAAGTTGAACAAAGATGCGTCTGACTCGCTCTTTTTGTTCTTCATTAAGTTGATTGAAAACCTGATCTGCATAGTGAGCGATCGCTTCTTTGATTCCTCCTAGCTGTTTGTATGCATCGTGCGTTAATTTAGCATCCTGTTGTTTCTCCCATAACTGCGTGAGAGTAAATTCCACCAAAGGCAAGTAACCTGGTTCCATTGCCTTGCCATTCGGCATAATCTCCTCTAATATCAACTCTGTCAATCCAGATTCAATCGTTACACCAAATAACTGGGCGGGTTGAGTGATTGCCTGTTCCAACTCAACAGAATTCATTGGCCCAAGCATCTGATCGGCAATGGGAATAACATCAGCAAAGGAGCGGTCAGAAAGGGCATAACCAAGAAAGTCCGCCCGTAAAGTCAGCACCAGAGTCAGATGTAAATTATAATGGTTAACAGTTTTAACTGCTTCTAATAATCGCTCTAAAAAGCTCTGACACTCTTGTTTAGAACAAAGAGTATAAAGTTCCTCAAATTGATCTATCACCATTAAAAAGCGAGTACCAGGATTATTCCAAATAATCCGTTCGATCACATCTCGAAGCGATTCTGGTTCTTGTCGTAAATCAGTAGCTAGTTTGCGAGTCTCCCTGAGTCGATCATTCTCACTTTCTAGATTTGGTTCTAAGTACTGAATTAGCTTAAATGCCAAAGCATGAAAGGGGCGATCGCCAGGACGAAAATCCAGAGTCCGCCAATTGCCTTGAGAACACAACTTAGGAATTAGTCCTGCAAATACTGCCGAGGATTTACCGCTTCCTGATGGTCCAATCACCGTGACTAAAGGCTCTCTGTGGACAGCATTTTCTAGCTGTTGGGTAAAGTTTTCTCTGCCAAAGAAGAATGGTGCATCCTCCTTTCGGAAAGCAGACAACCCACGATAGGGGCAGATGTTGGTAGTCCGTCGTCCCAACGCTGACCACTTCAGCGGCGCAGATGCAGCATTTTGGCATAGTACAGGAATCCAGCTGGCACAGGGATACTTATCTTCTAAACCATGTAGCCTTTGACGTGCATCTCGTACTGCTGCATCTAGAGACTGCCCCCCAGCAAAAGCACTAAGGAAGTGCTTCAAAAACTCCCGTGCTACTTTATCTTCCACAGGTTCCCGCATAACAATTATGTTGGGAATGTGTAAATCTTCTAGTTGATATGCTAGACCCAATCCATCACAAGAATTAAATATTGCCAGCTGCAACCCGTGTCGAATAGCTTTTTTGAGACCATACTTCAAATCTGCAATTGTCAAAGTGTCCGGGGGGCTGTTTTGATTAATCTCTATCTTTCCCACCTCTTCTAAAGTTTCACTGTGACCAGCAAAATACAAAATATCCCAAGTTTGTTCCCATAATTCATCATTGATTTGATAACGCTCTGGCTGTTGCAGAACTCTGATTTCTGACCTTGGTAATTGCTTTAAAAATTCCAGGTCTTGCTCGGATTTAATGCCTTTAGTATTACCCACAATAGCCAAGATTTTTACTTTATCTTCAATAGTAGGTATATTATTTTTGTCCACTTTTTCAGACTCAGGATTACTCAGGGCTACTTCTCCCATTGAGTATTCCTCAATCAAGTCCCATAACTGCCAAGGGATGCGTCGTAGATTAACTAACTTAGTGGCATTTTGGTTGCGAAGGCGAAGCAGTACACGCACTTCTTCTGAGGATGTATACTTCGCTAGCAATTTGTCTCGGATACGGCGAAATGACTCAGATTGGTTTAGCCAGTTATTCAGGTTTCGGCGCAATACATCAGCTTGTTTTTGGGAGTCTTCAATCAGATGCTTAACGGAAAATTGATCAGTTGGTGATGATGGAATTTTCATCCGTCCCCTCTTCAGCCACGCTATTTGTGATAACTGCCAATCTTTATAAAATTCGAGCATTTCTGGCTTGGGAGGCAGTTCACCAATGGTTTTAGAAGTAGGGCGTTTATCTCCCTCTTCACCGATTTCAAGAGTGGCTTTAAAGCCACTCTTGAAATCACCCTCTAAACTTAGAACAAATAATTGGCTCATTGTTGATATCTGTAGTTCTTACTTATATGGCTAGAGTCATATCGTTTCCGGGTGCATCGGTATTATTTATTGACTATCTCCCGTTGCAATATCAATAGCTTTGGGGAAAACATATCATTCCGATGCTACCGGATTTGATATCAGTCACAATATGGGCAATTCACATTCAAGCATTTACTAATTCATACTCCTTTATGCAACGCCTACCGAGTTCGGATTAATGAAATGATAAATTAAGATTTATTTGCTAATTCTCTGCAACGAAAAACGACTCAGTTACACTGGCATTTTCTAAAGAAACAGCAATACTGAAAAGGTCTCCTGGTTCAGCGGTAAACTTCAATTGGATATAATTATCAGACTCTCTAGATTGATTATCCAAAACAGCAGTTCCATTTTTATCGAGTAATTTCATTTGTACACTTTCTGGTAGATAGAATTGATCCTTAATTGGATGTAACTGTACAATCAGGTCTACTTCTGTTTCATCATTCACCCTTGGTATTACAATTAAAGCTAGTGAATGAGAAACAAGTTGCATACCTAAGTCTATTTTTTTAGCTCTTATGATGTCGAATTCTGATGATAATAAACTTGACTGTCGGTTTCTTGCACTACCAAAAGCCAGTTCTATCTGTTCTTCGCTTAAAAGTTCCTTCAAAACCAGCCAACCCGCTTCAAAAACTCCCTCAAACCATTGCCGCAAGTTTACTGGTTTTGGTTGTCTAATATGACTCAGGTATTCTGAAAACTTTGCAAGTGTTCGCAACTCACTAATAGGTAAAATACCTTTATTTTCAGATACTGTTGTGGCGAATCCTATAATTGTCGCCTGTTGCAATGATTCGTTCAGATGGACAACCATATAGCCAATTCTATCTGACCAAACATCTGGTGGTACATAACAAACATCTGCATCTGATAGCACCGGACGACACTCTAACTTACCGTAATTTTTTACATCTATATCTGCCACATCTGTAAAAGTTAGCATTACTTTATCATGACTATCACTTTGAGCGACATCTGTGTCTAGTCCCATGCATCGCAGATAAAAATCTACTGTATGTACGGCTAAAATATTGTGATAGACTTTTCGGACTTTCTCGGCAGTAAATTGTGCTTGAGATAACTGTTGCGCTATTCTATGTGCTTTCAAAGGGATAGGGACTGTAAAAGTCAATGCTTCTATCATGCTACTAATTTCCATAATTGAAAAATTACCTCGCCAATTAGCTAAATTTTTGTATTAATCTTGTAAGTATTCCTGAAAAGTAGAGCTAAATTTTTTTACGCAACGATTGTAAAAACTACAAAGGGTTTGAATGGAATCAATTTGCCATTTATCTGCCAAATATTCCCAAGTTTTATCTCCCCACACTTTCTCCAACGCAATAACTTTAAAATTTACATCTGGTCTTCCTGTGATGTGTGCGTTACTAAACACACTATCTGGGTCTGATTCGATCAAATCTCTCAGTTGTTGTGATTTGGAAAACGCTGCTTCTTTTTGCCAAGGTATTTCTAAAGTTTCTGCGTTATCTAGGGAGACTATTTTAATTCTAGAGTGCTTATCATCTGTTATTTTTTTGCTAATTTTTGGTAATTTTGTGATACCCCTCTTCTTATATTTATCGCGTACATCACTAATTTTTTTACAGAGCAAAAAATTAACCCAAGTCATTAGGTGAGCACGACTTGGGTCGTATTTGTGAATATTTAGGCACACATACAGTAGAGTTTCCTGAATTGCCTCGTTATATATGTATTTACCATCTAAACTAGGCGGCAATAGAAAAGATACGTTGTTAAGATTGTGAATTTTATCTGATATTTGGATAGCTTCAACTAACAAATTTAAAGCCAGCCTCCGTTGATTACTATCAGGTGCGGCCTTTTTGGCTTCTTGAGCTATCTGATCAATTATTATGTGATCGCTCAATATTTTTTTCAAAGCTCGATTCCGCCGAGAATTTGCCCATTCTCTTATGGGTATGCGTTGTGGATTATAACTATCTATATCGTGGCTAATATCATGCAAAAGTTGCTTCCGTAAGTCCAAAGAAATTTTTTGCACAACATGAGGGAGTAATTTTGACGGACGACAAAGTCTGTGCGATCGCATTATTGCATCAACTAGTTCACCCAGAGCTTGCTGTCGTTCTAGACTCTGTGTTAGGTACTGTTGTAGCCTATCAGCTAACTGTTGAAGTTGCACATCAAAATCAGGTAAATCACTTGGGAAAGAGTCAACCATACTAAATTCTTCCGAAGATTTCAAGATACAGTAGTCCTGGAAAAGTATCAAGTGATACTATTTAACCCTGATTAGGTTCGGCGAATCTAAAATTGCACTCCCGATGATAATGAGGAATGAAACTTTGAACCTCTAATCATCTTTCTGACTGACTGGCAAAACTTTACGCCAGTCCTACTTTTTGTTACAAAACTTTATATAATCCATTGTTACCCTTACAATCAATGAAGATAAAAGTGGCGTAAAAACTATGGAGTATTTCTGAAAGATTAGTAGGTAGGTATGCTTGGATCTGCGTTGCATTCTCTGCTTTAACCGCAGCAGAGGTATTCTTAATCTACCCCATAGGTCAAGGTTATTTCTCTAACTGAAGCAAAGCGTCATTAATTTCTTTATGGAGTTTAATGGCTGCTAGAATTTTTTAACGAATACTTAGAAGCAGTAAACAGTTAAATAAACACTTGTTTCACGAACAACTAAGGAATCGTACTTAAAACTCTCCAGATCAAGAAAGCTCTCAGCAAACTGTGCTTTTACCGCAAAAATGGACAGACTTTGAACCATAAGGTGACCAAAAAATAACGTAATTTCAAGACTTGTAAACAATCAACATCTCATGTTGTGAATCAAATAATGACCGCAATTTTAATTTATGAATCATAATACGACCAAAAGTTTGGTTTACTTCATCTTTTTCATATCTGACTTTAACGCCCTTACAACCCATCCAAAGTGGAAGTGCTGTTGAGAGTTTTCTTGTTCTTGGTGATTATGGTTTCAAAGCTTCGCAATGCAGAGATCCACATGTTCCAATGGCAACAATATTGTACTTGTGAACATTCTCTAATTAAGAAAAAACCTGGCTTCCCAGGTAATTAACAAATTTAAACTATCCCCCATTGTAAAGCATGAATACTTCGCCTAACAAATCAAATAACTCCCCCACCCCCAAGAGTGGATTCATCCGTTCCTTGCTAACCATTGGCTTCATCTTTGGCGTAGGAGTTGCCAATGGTGTAGTCAGCACCGTTCACACTCCCAGCACTGAAGTCTGCAAACCTGTCATTGGACTTGGGCAATACGAAAAAATCAGGGTTGGTGTCACAACACTGACCGCAGCCAGAAGCATCCTTGGTTGTGAAGGTGAGGAAAACCTTCGGACTAAAGGTGAAGCAACTTACACCTGGGGAAGTGGAAAACAGGTTCTAAAAGTCACCTTTAAAGGCGACATTGATGCGGGTACTGCTCTTGTTACCTCTAAAACCCAAATAGGTTTACGGTAAAACACGGGCGAGGTGATTACATGACATTTTTATCATCGCCGCCATTCATGTATCAAATAAATTTCACTTGGTGTAGCTTTTCATCAATTATTTTTTCCTCTTGTGAGAAATCCGGGCTTTATCGTAAAATTTTCCCGGATGGATACGGTGACACCCTATACTCCCCATTTACACTTTAGTGCCATAACGTTGAGAGCGAAAAATTTTGGGGGAGATGGGGTAGATAATTGGATTGGAGATAATAAAGTTACTCATCCCAAAGCCCTTGAAACTTGGTAGATGCAAGTTCGGTCCTTGAGATTTTAACACCTCAAATACTCGACGTTGGGGTTTGGTATCGTAACAATAAACCATGCCAAAACATTTAGACGCGCCGTCTGCTTTGATACTCTTGCCAGCAATAACTTCAAAATTTCCGGCTTTTTTAGATTTCCTGTCGTAAGAACGAACGTATCCTCCATCCATACCCACTACCAACGGCAAATCTGGTTTCGGTAGCTTCTCCCAATCTCTCTGACAACCCTCAAATAATATTCCTGCTTCTGCTGGTAATTCTGATTCCAACCGCTTACCAAGGGAGTGTAAATTGTTCCGTATAGATGTAGGGTTTATTTCTCCTTCTATTGGTAGTAATTCTTGTAATAATTTGCTGGACAGTCCATAGGACATGAGAGAGGCAAATTTTGATTCTAAATAGAGTAATTCGGGTGATGTGCGTTCTTTTAGTAGGGTTGCAACTGGGTTAAAGCTACGAGTTGCTTGCTCGCTACAAGCACAGTGAAATAAGCGATGACATTGCAGTTTTAATTTACCGAACGGTGTTCTATGTGTGATTGTCCGTTTATCTTTATGCAATAATTTGTTGCCACAATGTGAGCATAACTCTTGCTGTTTTTGATATTCTGCTATCTGTTGCTCAACTATGCTGCGTTGTGTCTGAAGCAATAATTCTTTGCCTTGGGCTAGGGTAAGTCCTAAGTTTTCAGGTTGTAGATTACCTTTTTCAATTTCTAAAACTTCTTGAATTAATTGGGTTTCTCCTGAATCTGATTCAACAATTACTTGGATTTTAAATTTCACACTATCTCCTGCTCAAATAACATCAATTTTCTATCTCCAGTGGCGTATTGTATTAAATTAGGACTTACGCATTGACAAAAAATATGATCTATGAACTCTAGATCATGCGATAGCGAAGCGCTGCTGCAAGCAGTTCGCTATTAAGATTAGCAAAAATATGCTCACGTACAACTAAAGTAAACAGATTCCGTTGTATTTCATACCAATTGCTAATTACTTTTTCAGAGCGCATAAACTCCAATTTCACAAAAGCTTGAAGTGAACAAAATATATGTGTTTTGATTGTATAGGTATCTCTAACCATGAATCTACAAATTCCACATACTTGTTTTATAGCACGATGAAAGGTTTCAATACCCCAATGAGTATCATGAATTGTGATAAATTCATTTCTGGTTATGTCTTGGATTTTCTCCTCATCTGGCAGATATAAAATATAATGTCTAGAGTCTTCTTTTTTAAAGTCTTTCCTAAACAACTTTATAAATCCAAATTCTTTCAGATGAGTCCTTAATCCTTCTTCAGAAATAGCCAGAGTGCTGACCTGACAATACTTATGTGGCTCGTTTGAAACAGTTCTATTTTTTTCAATTCCGAATAAAAACCCCAATTTCTGGTTTTTTAGAAACTTCAAGTTTTCTACTCCAGAATACCAACTATCTCCTGTTACCATTCTGGGTTTGACTCCCCAGCTTATTATTTCACTTACCATTTCTCTAAAATAATCGTTTTTTGTTTTTCCCTCCTTTTTATCATATATTCTGTAATTAATTGGGACTGAATTACCATTAATATCACTGTAATATAAAGTGATTAAATTTAAGCCAATAATAGTTTTATGGGCTTTTCCTGACCAAAAATAACCGATTAATTCGGCATTTTTGGGGTCGCTGTAAATCTTTTCTATAACCGTGTCATCTACACTTAATATTCCTCCTTCTAGGTTAATTATTTTCTCTATTATTTTGAATAAATCTTTGGGTTCGTATCTCTCTCTCAATAAAAAGCGGTTTACACTATCATGTGAAACATTTCCCAATATCTCTGCTAACCTACTGCACCCTCCATACTTTGGCTCTGACAGCAAAAATAAGGTGTAGATGTCTAGATTGCATTGTGCTGTCGTTCGCGTTAGCGTTGCGTAGCAAGGGTTTAGTAATTTCTCTCATTCTCCCACACCCATTACTAGACGACCCATATTTATCAATGCACTATTTTATTATTCTGTCAATGCGTAAGTCCTAATTAATATGAATTAAATGCACAACAGCTTATCAACATGAGAAATTAGATATTTTGCTGGCAAATTGAAGTATGAATTATTTTCAGGTATAGATGCAGAGTGTGAAAACTGTATTGCTTTCAGCTTGCTTGTCGCCCCCTCAAGCGATCGTCTTTCAACCCACATTCCGCAGATGTGGACAATAAGGGTGAGTGTTTATTATTTTTGAACGTAATATCAATGGTTGTGAGTTTTTTGTTGTCAAAAAGCTAGATATTTATCACTAGTGGGGATATGGCAATTGCCCTATCACACTTCATCAAACGTTATATTTGCTCAACATCAAATCGGTATAATCAGTTGTACAATCTCTCCCATGTATGACGATACCTGCCGATACCTTGCCGAATACTTCTCGGCCGACTTCGCCAGTTGGCTGTTAGGAAAGTCTGTCACAATGACAGAACTCAAACCCTCTGAACTCTCCCTCGATCCGATTCGTGCCGATGCCCTAATTTTACTGGAATCAGACGAATCCGTTTTGCATATCGAGTTCCAAACACTTCCCAAAAACAATATTCCATTCCGTGTTTTGGATTACCGCGTGCGAATGTACCGCAAAGATCCAACTAAACCGATGCGGCAAGTTGTGATTTATCTGAAGCAGACTAGCTCAGAGTTAGTTTATCAAACCAGTTTCACAATGGAACGCACACGCCATGAATTTGATGTCATTCGTTTGTGGGAGCAACCTGCTTCACTATTTTTGCAATATCCTGGACTATTGCCCTTTGCTACACTGGGACAGACTGCCAATCCAGCAGAGACATTACGTCAGGTAACTAAAATTGCCGATCAGATTGAAGACCCAGCGATACAGGCGAATCTGATAGCAGCCTCAGCAATTCTGGCTGGGTTAAGATTAGAGCAAGACGTAATTTATAGTTTAGTGCGGAGAGACATCATGCAAGAATCTGTGATTTACCGTTCGATTCAGGAAGAAGCAGGGGCAAAAAAACAGAGAGAAATTGCCAATAATTTACTAAGGGAAGGTTTAGCGATTGAGATGGTTGCTCGCGTAACAGGCTTATCGCTCAAAGAAGTCCAACAAATTCAACAACAACTGAATGAGTCTCCACAGAATTAGTCCTAACTGTATGGTTATAGCAGTCTAACAAATCGGTTGCAGTACACTGACAAGAAAAGATGTTCATCTTTGATGATAAAGCGATTGCCTTTGGCACTGCGCTCCGCGCAATCGCCCCTCATTGTGCTGTTGGTGATAGTTCCTTGAGGGGGAGATATTGAGTAGTCGAAAATTACCCCTTGTTTATTCTCAATAAGGGTGAGCAGTTATTATTTTTGAACGTGATATCAATGGTTGTGAGCTTGATTATTGTCAATAAGCTGGATATTTATCGCAGGTGGGGGATATGGCGATCGCCTTTCAATGTGGTGTTGGTGATAATTCCTTGAGGGGGAGATATTGAGTAGTCGAAAATTGCCCCTTATTTATTGTCAATAGGGGTGAGTAGTTATTATTTTTGAACCTAATATCAATGGTTATGAGCTTTATTATTGGCAATAAGCTGGATGTTTATCACAAGTGAGGGATTTAGCGATCGCAGAGCGATTATGAAAGTAATTTAATTGCTGGTATCGTATCAGTGGTGCAAATTATGAACCAATAGTAAAAATTGAAGTTTTAAGGGTCTAAAATAATGATGTAGCAATTTAGTCACAATTGCTGATTATTATAGAGGTGTGCTTATGGATACTAATAATAGTGTAATAATTGACAGTATTCAGATTCTTTTTAAACTTAATGATAAAGATAAGAATGATTGCTTAAAAAGTCTTCTAGGGAGCATTAGTGACAAGTTAAGGAAAAGGAGAAATTGTCAAGGGTGGGATTTGTAGTGGTAAAAAACATGGGAAACTTAGTCTAGACAAGTAATTGAGCGATTGAGACAAGCCATGACCACCAGCCGAAAAACTAATCGAGACCACGCAAAAAAGAAACACAGACCAATGGTGGAAGACGAAGTAATTGCAGAGCAACTGGAAAGATTACTGACACCAGCGATTACAAATCAAGAAAATTACTACAGAAAATTAGGACTC
The DNA here is from genome assembly GCF_038050375.1 of Okeanomitos corallinicola TIOX110. Taxonomy (NCBI): domain Bacteria; kingdom Bacillati; phylum Cyanobacteriota; class Cyanophyceae; order Nostocales; family Aphanizomenonaceae; genus Okeanomitos; species Okeanomitos corallinicola. Next base: position 2,590,581 of record NZ_CP150886.1, read on the forward strand.
AGAGAACGGATACTGAATTTACCGTTGATGATGGCGGCGGTGTTAACCCTGTTGTGGAGAGACGTAGCCGGAGTCAGAGAACTGACAAGAATATTAGCTAGAGATGGTTTTCTGTGGTGTAATCCCACAAAAGTTAGTCATTTTTTTTTCAACAATTCTCTGAAAGCCTCTTGACAAAAGACTTACAGCCTTAACTTGTCACCAATGTGCTGCAATTGATTTTTCTGCTGCAATATCCACATATAAGCGATCGCCACCATATTCCAAAGTATAATCTTCTGTTAAGATGTTCCAACCACAGCGTAAGAGCATCTCAATTAGGCTTGACAGCAGAGTTGAGAGGAATCTAATGTAGAGTCAATGAAACAGGAAGAGAGAACACGAATCATATTGTTATCCATACCAGTTGCCTGAAACCGATTCTCTAAGTAAGTTGGCGTAAAGGTTTCAGGCTTAATAGGTTTTTCTATACACTTGAGCCTAAAATTTCGTCAGGAGAAATATCAAGATGGTTCAGTATATTGCAGCCAAGGATGTGACACTACGGGAATTAAAGCAAAATTTTAGCATTCAAATCGTTCAAGATGCTACCTTTTTTCCTGAGTGGTTGGATGGGCTTGAGGCTTTGAAAGAGGAAGAGCAACATTTATTAGATCGGGTGAAGGCTAATTTTTTAGAATTGATGGATGATCCGCCAATGCTAGAAAATACGGTGAAGATGGTGGTACTTGCGCCCTTGTTAGATTTAGCTGGTTTTTATCATAAGCCATTTAGGATTGAAACAGAAACGAGTGTGGCTTTAGAAATGGAGGATGAAGGAACTATTATTCGGGGGCGAATTGATGTTTTGGTGTTAAAAAATCGGCTTTGGTTGTTGGTAATTGAATCAAAACGGAGTGATTTTGCGGTGACACGCGCAATTCCTCAAGCTTTAGCTTATATGTTGAGTAATGAGGAAACTGTGCTACCAACCTTTGGCATGATTACCAATGGTAATGAGTTTTTATTTTTAAAGGTATTGGAACATAAATATGCTAACTCGCGGCTGTTTTCTTTGGTAAATCCTGATAATGAGCTTTATAGTGTATTGCAGGTATTGAAGCGTTTGGGGATGGAAACGATAGCGTTCAGCGCAACATAGGAATCGCTCTTTGGGAAAAACTTTTTGGTTTACTGATTAACCCCAATTTTCGTAATCTTTATATATTACAAAATGAAGTGCAGAATGTGGGAAACAACTGGTGCTTGACTTGGATAGTGGAGATGATGATATAGTAATCATCAAGTACATCACTTATCTATAAATGATGTTGTGAAGACAGATTGGTGCTGATAGATGATAATGACGGTTAGATAGACAAGTGATGTTATTCATGGCTACTAAACGACCTAGAACAACTATCAGCTTTGACCCTGATGAGTACGTGGCACTGGAAAAGTGGGCTAAATCTGAATTTCGGTCAGTCCCTCAGCTAGTGAGCGTAATAGTCAAAAGGGCGTTGATTGAAAAAAACCAATCTGAGGTAGAAAACCAAAACTCAAAGGCAAGTTAGAGCGAGCGCACATTTTTTAAACGTCAAAAATGTGGCTTGACTTTTTCAAATGAAGCGATATCTGGGGTATTCTCGTTACCATCGCTTCTTGCAGCTACCCGTACTCAAAAGACAACCGAACCATGAAAACTAAACAAGGCAGGTAAATTATGGTTCAAGCCTTAGCTAAAACCCTAACTTTTGAGGAGTTTACCCAATGGAAACCAGAAAAGGGACGGTATGAACTGCATGATGGGGTAATTGTTGAGATGTCACAGCCTACAGGTGATCATGAGGATGTTGTCGGTTTTTTGGCGCTGGAAATATCGGTCGATATCAAGCGATTAAATCTTCCCTACTTCATTCCCAAAACTGCACTTGTCAAACCACCTGAAAATGAATCTGGTTATTCACCAGATATATTGGTGGTCAATCGTCCCAATCTTGTGAATGAACCACTGTGGAAAAAGCAATCTACAGTTACTCAGGGGGCATCAGTTCCTTTAGTGATTGAGGTAGTTAGCACTAATTGGCGTGATGACTATTTCACAAAACTGGGACAATACGAAGCCGTAGGCATTCCAGAATACTGGATTGTAGACTACGCTGCATTCGGAGGTAGGCGTTTTCTTGGCAATCCTAAACAACCAGCTATCTCAATTTACTCGTTAGTTGAGGGGGAATATCAAGTTAGTCAGTTCAGAGGTGATGACCGGATTATTTCGCCAACATTTCCAGAATTGTCACTAACTGCTAACCAGATTTTTCAAGCTGGTAGTTAGGCTTTCCTGGCGATGCGATTGCCTACGGCACTGGCGTAGCCAATCGCTGCTGCAAGGAGTTCGCTGATCTTGCACCGACTATCCTATATATAGGATTCCAACTCGCGCCCCAAACATCTTTAGGACTTACGTACCAAATTTATCTATGAGGGCTGGGTGTAGGGGTTTTGCTCATTTACATTTCTATTTTCCCATCCCTTCACCTCCCACTCTCAAACCTTGATTTTTCGTTTTTTTGCGTAATTCCTAATCTTTTAAAAAATTTATTGACACCTGCTAATTCAATATGTATATTCAGAGTATATACATTAAGCCAAGTTTTAAGCTTATCCCCCAACAGCAAGCTATCCATTACCGGGATCTTTCTTAGCATTCGTGAGAGGGATTGCGTTCCAGGGCTGCGCCGGAGGCGAATCGCTCGCAAACCCCCAACTCTTAATCCTCCGTTGCTGTTTCTCAATAAAATGAGGGTTTTATCAATAAGGATGAGGTGCATTTTGTAAAGAGTAGGTAGATTTTTAAGTCTTGAAACCTTTGCCACATATAAGTTTCAAGATTGTTACGAAAGATGGGGGGTAACGCATAGCAACAGCAAGGGGGGATGAGAGCGGGCATAAGGCATAGCAAAATAGGCATTGGTGTTCTTATACCATTTGACTCCTTTCATCTCAAGTTGAACAGTGTGGATATCTGACAAAATATTTAGAGATAACTATTTGACTCCTTTCATCTCAAGTTGAACAGTGTGGATATCTGACAAAATATTTAGAGATAACTATGACGACAGTTGTTGCAAAATGGGGAAACAGTTTAGCTATTCGGATTCCCAGATCCGTAGCTGAACAAGCGCAAGTAACGGAAGGGATAGCGATAGATTTTAGTGTAGAAGGTAACAGGATTGTAATTACACCACAAAAAAGAAAAAAATATACGCTTGATGAGTTGCTAGAAGGTATGACTCCTGATAAATTTCATCCTGAATTTGAAACTGGAAACGCTGTGGGGAATGAAGATTGGTAGTTAATTCTTATTTTCCAAATAGAGGAGATATTGTCAAATTAGAATTTGGGAACACACAGCGATTTACGGCTGATTCTATTAGGCGTGCATTTGCCCTGCAAGCGTCAGGAATGTCTTTTGATGATATTGCTAAGACATTAAATAACGAACTACAACAACAAGGGCGTGAGCAAATCGGCTATCGCCCTGTTCTTGTTATATCTCCTATTAAATATAATCGAATTGCTTCTTTAGTTCTAGCGTGTCCTATAACTAGCAATCCAAAAGGGCTTAGTTTTGAAGTTCCACTTGTTGAGGGAATGCAAACAAAAGGAGTTGTGTTAGCTGACCAAATTAAAACACTAGATTGGAGGGCTAGAAAGGTAAAATTTGTTGAAACTGTTGCACAAGATTTAATAGAAGAAGTACAAGCAAAGCTCGAAACATTAATTTTATGATATGGATTGATTCTCCTTATTTAGTCTGATAGCACTGCCGGAGGCAATCGCGCTCCAGCGCAGTGCTGAAAGCAATCACCCAACTAACCACCAATCCCAAAAACTAAAACAGAGGCGTTATGACCACACCACAGCCAGTGGATACAGACACCAGGCTCAACCAGCTTGAGGATGAATTTGAGACAGTTAAGCAGCTTTTGATATCAGCCGCTTCCTATGCTGAATCAGCTGATAAACGGATTGACAGATTATCTGAAAGGCAAGATATTACCCAACGACAGCTTGATGGTTTAGCCGTAACTGTTCAAGTCATGGGTGAAACAGTTCAATCTATGGGTGAAAAAGTTGATAATTTTGTCACCAAGGTAGATGACTCTTTAGACCGCTTAACCCGCAAAATTGATGATTTTGTGGAAACCACTACAGCACGTAACGCTGTAGTAAATAATGTTGTTCTTGAATTACGGGACTCTCAGCAGTCTATTAATGCGTCGTTGGCAAGAATGGAGTCCATGATCTTGCAGCTGCACAAACCAAATAACAGCAACGAAGCTGGTAGTTAGGGATGGGATTGCAAGATAGGTTACGCCAAACTGCGCTATCGGCAGTGTTTGGAGCGCGATAGCGTATCCCTTACCAGACTGAAGGAAAGAAATAGCGCGAGCTAGTAATCGCAATTTAAGCAAATTAGTGTAAAATAATTTCAACAGCAAAACCCGGTTCGACCGTGGAAAGTTAACCGGGAGTTGCATTTAAATAATTCACTCACCATTTAGGGCGAGTCGTTTTGTTTCAACCCCTTTGAAAAAGGTCGCTATCTATAACTCCATTCGCAAAAGTAGCTATCCATAACTCTATAACTCTATTTGCAAAGGCTGCTATCTATAACTCTATTCACAAAGGTTGCTATCTATGACTACATTAACAGTTCTCGACCCAATTGATCAACAAATTTGTGACCAAATTCAGAAACAAGCGCAACAAATGACTCGCGCCTTCATCCAGATGTGCCAAACCGTCTACTTTGCGAAACTGACGTTCCAGCGTACTGAGTTGAAGGCCATTCAAGAATCATTGGAGTGGACAGCAACCACAGCAACCTCCTATGCTAAGGTGGGCGAGTTCATAGCGGACATCGAACCTAGCAATCTAGATTTACTTGATTGCAACACAATCAAAGCTTTGTGCTACGAGAAGTTTCAACCAATATTAGAACGCCTCAAATCAGAACGTCTCACAGTAGCAGAAGTTCGCCAGGAGATGACGCAAATAAATAGGGTTTGCTGAAAAAGTCGAAAAAAACCTTGAGGAGAATTGAGAGGGTAGTCAAGCAGAAATAAAGATAAGTTTTTGTTGTTTAAACTTCACTAAATAATCACTTTCACTAATGAACCAAAGGAAAAAAGACGTAATTCTGAAAAATTGGTAACTGCCCAGGTAGGAAAGTAAAGGATATTCCCAAAAGGGAAGAAACATGGTAGCGTTCAAACATGAGTCCAGAAGAAAAAGATCAAAAAATAGAGAGGCTAGAGCAAGAGGTTAAAGCACTGCGGGAAAGGATAGCAGAGCTAGAGAGGAGCTTGGGACTAGATAGCCAAACAAGTTCAAAACCGCCAGCCAGCGATCATTAGTGACAAGTTAAGGAAAAGGAGAAATTGTCAAGGGTGGGATTTGTAGTGGTAAAAAACATGGGAAACTTAGTCTAGACAAGTAATTGAGCGATTGAGACGAGCCATGACCACCAGCCGAAAAACTAATCGAGACCACGCAAAAAAGAAACACAGACCAATGGTGGAAGACGAAGTAATTGCAGAGCAACTGGAAAGATTACTGACACCAGCGATTACAAATCAAGAAAATTACTACAGAAAATTAGGACTCAGAGAACGGATACTGAATTTACCGTTGATGATGGCGGCGGTGTTAACCCTGTTGTGGAGAGACGTAGCCGGAGTCAGAGAACTGACAAGAATATTAGCTAGAGATGGTTTTCTGTGGTGTAATCCCACAAAAGTTAGTCAACAAGCTATATCACAGAGATTTTTGACATTTCCATCGGAATTATTTGAAAAAGTATTTAAAGATTTATTGCCTAGTTTGAGGGCGGCTTGGCACAGTAGAAATAAACGTCCACTACCAGAAAGTATTCAATTTACGTTATTAAAATTCGAGAAGATTTGGATAGTAGACGGCTCAACATTAGAAGCATTATTTCGTAAATTACAAAGTTTAGAAGCAGCACAAAGAGGACAATTAGCAGGAAAAATGAGTAAAGTCATTGATTTAATGACCAGATTACCTGTAGAGATTTGGTTTGAAGAAAATCCCAAAGCATCTGATACTAAACTAGAAGAAAATATTTTGAATTTAGTGACACAAAATACCTTATTGTTGTTGGATAGAGGGTTTTATCACTTTAATTTTTGGCATCAATTAATTGAAAAGAAAGTTGATTTTATTACCAGAATAAAGAAAGGAGCAGCAATAAAGGTAGAACAAATATTTACAGATAGTTATGGATTGCGAGACCGAAAGATACGTCTGGGTTCTGGCACGAAAAAGACTCCGTTTATCACCTTACGTTTGATTGAAGTGCGGTCAGGAAAAACATGGCATTCTTATTTAACCAGTGTCCTAGACCCTCATGTTTTACCTCCCTATGTTGTTGCAGATTTATATCGACGAAGATGGCGAATTGAAGATGCTTTTAACACAGTCAAAAGACTCTTGGGGTTAAGTTATTTATGGACAGGTTCAATTAATGGTATTAAATTGCAGATTTGGGCAACTTGGTTGTTTTATGCGGTTTTAGTCGATTTAGGTGATGCTGTGGCTGACGAACTTTCTCTCCCCTTTGATGAGATTTCATTAGAAATGATTTATCGTGGTCTTTATCATTTTACTATGGCTCATCACAAAGGTAAGGCAACAGATCCTGTTAAGTATTTTGCTGACCCTCAAAATCGAGATTTAGGTATTATCAAACAGAACCGAAAACCAAACATAAAATTAATTGTCGCTCCTTTTCCAGATATTCAACGTGGAACTGATCAGTTTTTTTTTTCAACAATTCTCTGAAAGCCTCTTGACAAAAGACTTACAGCCTTAACTTGTCACCAATGGGGGATGCCTAATGTAAAATGAGAGGAATTCTAGAATCAGTGGAATCACCTCTGGACAAGTATTTCAAGCAATATGGCGAATTTTTTCTTGAATCGTTGCTATACCCCGGAGAGAAGCCGTGTGATGTGAAAGCATCACGCACGGTTTTGAAGCCGAGTATGAGGGGTGACTCTCATGCTTAGGTTAACTGACTGTCAAGCTGTAATTACCAACGCCGACCAACCGCAGGCGGCGATTGCGCGGAGCGCAGTGCCAGAGGCGATCGCCACGAATCACAAAAAATATTTCTAGGCGGCTTTTGGGAGTGCCAATTACCAAGCTAGAGCAACTCTGAAAATCGGTACTCCGGGGTCATAACTTTACGCTTCTTCTAAAAAGGGATAGTCAGTGTAGCCCTGTTCTGTACCGCCGTAAAAGGTACTGCGATCGTAGGGATTTAACGACGCATTCAGGGCAAAACGTTTCACAAGGTCAGGATTAGAAATATAGATGCGACCATAGGCAATTAGATCAGCTTCGCCCTTGGAGATGATTTGTTCGCCAATTTCACGGTTTAATCCGCCAGCGGCAATAATTTTGCTGTTAAACAGGGGACGGAAAAAACCAGCGGTGAGGTCGCTACTGAGATGTTCTAGGGTATCTTGGTTGGCATTGAGACGGGGTTCGATGAGGTGCAGGTAGGCTAAGTTAAATTTGTTGAGTTCCTGCACGACATAGCTGAAGAGGGTCTTAGGGTCTGAATCGCCCATGTCGTTAAAACTGCTGGAAGGAGATAATCGCAAACCAACGCGATCGCTACCCCAGACTTCAGTCACAGCTTCCAAAACTTCCATCAAAAAACGCGATCGATTTTCTATTGAGCCGCCATAAGCATCGGTGCGGTGGTTGGTGCAGTCTTGCAAAAATTGATCAATCAGATAACCATTTGCGCCATGTACTTCAACGCCGTCAAAGCCCGCTTCGAGGGCATTTTTCGCACCTTGACGATATTGGTCAATCACGCTGGGGATTTCTTCGAGTTCAAGGGCGCGGGGTGCGACGTAGGGTTTCATGCCTTCGTAGGTTCCGACTTCTCCTGTTGGGGCGATCTCGCTAGGGGCAATGGGTAATTCACCATTTGGCTGAAAATCAGGATGGGAAATGCGCCCAACGTGCCAGAGTTGTAGAAAAATGCGACCACCTTTGTCGTGAACCGCTTGGGTAACTTTTTTCCAGCCAGCAATCTGTTCAGCGGAATGGATGCCGGGGGTAGCGGGATAACCTTGTCCTTGGGGACAGACTTGGGTTGCTTCGGAAATAATCAGTCCAGCGGTTGCTCGTTGTGCATAGTAGGTGGCATGGAGTTCGTAGGGAACGTTGCCAGCCGCAGCACGACAGCGGGTTAAAGGAGCCATCACTAGACGATTCGGTAAGGTGTAAGTACCAAGTTGTATAGGGGTTAATAATTGCAGCGTGTTATCCATAAGTCTAACTAGAATCGTTTTTAAGTATTTAGGATAATCTATCTCAATGGAGCAAGAGGACTCCCGGCATGGCGTTAGCTTGCCGGAGAATCGCCTTTTGATGGAGATTTGACATACTGGAGCGAACGTAACAGCAAACTCTATGACAATGAAACCTCTAAAGCCTTAAAAAGCAACCAAAAAAGTGAATTAATCACAAGTATTCTATCAAACAAATCAAAATAAGGCTCTACCGTACTTATTTTGTAAAAACGTGGAAGTATGAGAAAGATATTTTACCTTTTGTTAAAATAAAATAACTTACTGATACCATATAAATTTATGACTTATAGTCCTCCCAAACTCCTTACTTTCGAGCAATTTTTAGTTGAGTATGGAGACAACCCTCGTTACGAACTCATTGACGGAGAATTACGTGACATGGAACCCACTGGACCCCATGAAGAAGTTGCTGGAAATATTGCTGGTAGAATCTATACAGAAATTCTTCTTGGTAATTTCAATTGGTTAATTCCCAAAACTTGTTTAATTAAGCCACCTGCTGCTCAAGCAACAGCACTTCGACCAGATATTATTGTTTTAGATAAAGCAACACTTAGCCAAGAACCACTATGGCAAAAAGAACCTATTATTTGTAATGGTAATACTATTAAGTTAGTTGCTGAAGTAGTGAGTCAGTGCGTTGCGCGGGTTCTCCGCGTTGAAGCAACTGACGAACCCGTAAGGGTGAGTAGTAATTGGCAAGATGATTATGCTAGAAAAGTAGAAGAATATGCTTTTCTGGAAATACCAGAATATTGGATTGTTGATTTTCGTGGTTTAGGTGGACTGCAATTTATTGGTAGTCCTAAACAACCTACTTTTACAGTCTGTCAATTAGTGAATGGCGTATATCAACAGCAAAAATATCATTTAGGAGATACAATTGTTTCTGGACTATTTCCCAATTTGCAACTTAAACTTGATGATGTTATGCCATGTTAGAAAACCAGGTGTTGCATAAATGCGAAGGGAAGGTGAAAATGATATTCTACCTCTGTAAAAATCTTTCTAAAATGCACATGAGCCAGAAGTAGTAAAGAGAACACTAATGAGACGAGTTGCTATAGCCCAAAATACCCTAGAAATTCTTGATGTCGGTGGCTATATCTATCCTAATGGCAATCAAGTTGATATCGCTCGCGAATTAAAATATTGTTTTGATTCGACAAAATGCTATAGTCCTGACAATTTAGCTGAGATTGAATCCAGGGTACTCAATAGCATTCCTCGTTTCTCAGAGACTGGGTTTGAAGTCAGGAATGAGACAACCCTGATGGGAGCAGAACGCATAGCAAAAACTGGGCAATTTCAACAAATTGGTGTTCTAAATTTTGCTTCCGCGAAAAACCCAGGGGGTGGATTTCTAAGAGGATCACAAGCCCAAGAAGAGAGTTTAGCAAGAAGTTCAGCACTCTACAAAAGCCAGTTGGAATGCCGTCAATATTATGAATTTCATCGTCATGAGAGTTCACTTTTGTACTCAGATTGGATGATTTATTCTCCGAATTGCCCAGTTTTTAAAACCGATGATGGAGAGTTGCTAGAAAAACCATATCTTGTAGATTTCATTACCAGTCCAGCACCAAATGCGGGAATGATTCAAAAAAATCAACCACAGTTAAGTGAAAAAATAGTTTCCACTCTTATTAATCGTACATCAAAAGTTTTGAGTTTGGCAGTCGAGGGCGGTTGTGATGCCTTAATATTAGGTGCTTGGGGATGTGGAGTCTTTAAAAATGACCCAGAGGTAGTTGCCCAAATCTTTGCAGATTTTTTATTACAGGGTGGTCAATTTTGGGGCAGATTTAAAAGTGTAATTTTTTCGGTTCTTGACAACAGCAAACAACAAGAGACTTTTACAGAGTTTTACCAGCGATTTTCTGGTTAAAATGTAGTTTATTTACTCGAAAATCGCCTTAATTTAGCTGGTTCAATGCACTATCCAATCTACAGTTTGTGCTTCAGTAATATCCGGTACTTCTAACCGATTCCTCAATTTATAAAGTACCTTCTCTGGTAATTTAGCAGCGCGATCGCGGTTTCTTTGCAGCAACTCCTCCCAAGATGTTTCTAAATAAACAATGCGAATTTTGGCTTGATAATTAACAAACTGACGTATCAATGAACTCCGCAATTGACGACTAATATTAGTAGCATTCCAAACAAAAGATTGTCCAGTTCGCAGATAATCTTTAGCTAAAGCCTTCGCCGCATTGATCACCGCACCTTGGTCTTCATCAGGTGCAATCTTCAGAGTGTTTCTCAGTTCATCTAAAGAAATGACAGGCCAGTCAGAGAGATTTTCTTGAATCCAAGTATCTTTCCCTGCACCCGGTAATCCCGACATCATCACCACTTGCAAGCAGGTATCATCATAAGCTGCATAGTCTGGGTGGCCATTTTCCTTCTGAAAATAAACAAACCGACTATGGTCTGAGGGGAAAATACGCGGCTGGTGAAAACATTGATTTTCTTGGCAAAATTCCCGAAAAAATGCAATTCGTTCCAATAATTGGGCTTGGTCATCACAATATCGCCCCTGGACATCAGCTTCGGCTAATAAACTCAACAAATCACAACGGATGATTTGACTGGTTTTAATTACTGCCTTTTCCGGGTTGGGTTTGTCCCAAAACCACAGAGGTAAACTACCGTATTTTACCAAAGCCACCACCGCCTCTCGTTCCCGAAATGGAACTTGCAAATCCCAAAGAATTTGCTGTGCCATCTTTGCACCTTGGAGGACATGACCTTTAGAGGAAATAGCACCATCGCTTTCTATTTGCGTGGCAGCAGGTTTAGCCACATCATGCAGCAAAGTCGCCGCAAATAACACTGAGCGTTCCTTAGCTGGTAATGTTCGCCATTCTGGTAATGCTACTAATGCTTCACAGACTAATTTTGTATGAATCAGTACATCACCTTCTCCATGATAACGGGGGTCTTGGGGACATTCAGCCAGCGATTTCAACCAGTCAAATTCTGTTTCTAATGCTTGCCAATTTATTGTCCAATTATTTGCATCTGGACAATAAGGAAAAGTCCAATTCATATAATTATCCTCCATTTATGTAATAGTGGCTAATACCAATTCGCCACAATTTTGTTGCAGGAGCGAGCGTATACTGCCACCGTTGGATGTTGATATCTTGCACCTCTGGGTACAAACCTAAATGATCTAAAAACGCCATAAGACTACCTTATTTTTATTGGTTTTAAAGAGTAAATCAGGGTGTTTGGGATTATACGGTGCAATGAAATTACATCAATTTTTATTAGTGCAAGATATCAGCCTCCCACGGGCGCGATTAACGCTCCCGCAAAATATGAAACAAGCACATTTTCCGATATTTATCAAAACCTTACTGGATAAGGGTTTTAAAATGTGCAAGTTGAGAGTCAAATTAACCTCCTGCCTTCTGCCTTCGTTAAGGTATGAACTAACTAAATAAATCCACATTTTGATGCAACAAATTAGGGATAATAGGACGGTTAAGCCAATGACTTTCAGATTGTAAAATCGTAGTCAAAAAGCTAGAACGCACATATTTATAACGTGCTGTCACCGTATCCCCTGGTTCAACTTTGATGTACAAACCTTCCATAAAACCACTTTGATCAGTTTGTTTGAGGGCAAGTTCTACATTTAATCCTTGTTGTTGACAAGCTTGGGCAAAATTTTCTAAATATGCCGGGGTTTGATAATGAGATTTACCCAATAACCCCAACATTTGCTGATAAGATTGCAGTTTGCCTGTAAACAACACAGGAACAGAAACCAGTGGTAATCCTGCTAATAGCTGCTGACGGCGTTTCGTGCTAAGAAATACTTGGGTTTCTAAGTCCAAGAGGTCGTATTCTAAAAAGTAGTGGGGTAAAGCATCGTAAAAAACTGTGTGCTTGGCATATAACCATTCCCCAAACAGAATAAAACGACTACCTAAAACTTCCCAAAATGCACTAGCGTGGGTATGCGCCCATTGTTTAAACAGATTAAAATGCTTTTCTCTGCCTCCACCTGTTAAATAATGCCCCCGACTTTGCAGTCGCAGTTGTCCATCAGATGTAAAACTGATAGCTGCATTTGCACCATCAACTTTTTCTTCAATGACTAGATGCTGTGTTTGGATATTTGCAAAAGGGGCATTATCCAGGTCTTCATCCCCAGGTTGCGATCGCGAACCCTGAATATGAGGTGTACGCGGATATTTATAAATTTGTGACATGAATTTTATACCTTGGTGACTACAATCAAAATCATTGCGTAGGGAATGTTCACGAATAGGTATGTTGATAGGTTGCTACCATTCGCGATAAATGAGAATTTGATTGAGCCAAAGGATTACATAATCGTTGCCTGAATTTGTGTAGTGTTTACATTATCTAGGACTTCACAAGCTGAAGCTAGGTTTCCAGAATTTTACACACAAACTGGGAAGATATGGGAAGCTTTGGGGTATAAACAAAACCTACGCAAAATCCTATTCCTGCGATCGCCTACGGCGCACCGGAGGTGATCGCATGAACTTAACGAGTAATACGCAGAATTTTATCCCTCTGTGGAGGACAATTTCCCCTGCCATCACAATTACTGGTGGTGACATATAATTCACCATCTGTCCCCATAATTGCTTCTCGCAGCCTACCATATTGCCCTTGCAAATATACCTCATGACGCTCAATTTTTTGGGGAGATTGGGGGTTGAAAACAACGCGCTGCAAGTGTTGAGAACGAAGAGTGGCAATTATTAAACTCCCTTTCCATTCAGGAAGAGAATTGCCTGTATAAATTGCTGCACCACCAGGAGGTAAAGCTTCACGCCAAACAATGGACGGAGTAACCATTCCTTTCTGTGATTCACAACGGTAGATAGTAGGCCAGCCCAGGTTATCTCCTGCTTTTGCTAAACTGAGTTCATCGTGACCCCTTCTTCCCAAATCCCCACTAGGTCCGTGGTCTGTTACCCATAGTGTTGATTTATCCAGCCAATCAAACCCTTGAGTGTTGCGAATCCCAGTGATATAAACAGGATTGTTAGCAAACGGATTATCTGGTGGTACTTGTCCGTCAGGTGTAACACGCAAAATTTTACCAGCAAGGCTATTAACATCCTGGGAAATTTGCGGTTCTCTAGCATCACCAGTGCCAATGTAAAGCATTCCATCAGGTCCAAAGCGAATACGACCACCGTTATGAAATTGTGCTACGGGAATATTATCAACAATTATTTTATCCGGGGAAGCAGTAAGTCCGTTCTGAGATAGTCGCCATCTTTCTACACGATTAACCTGTGATCCATTTTTATCAGCGGTGTAGTAAATGTAAAAAAATCGGTTTTTGGCAAAGTTGGGATGGGTGGCAATACCGAGTAAACCATCTTCACCGCTTTCTGTAACATTAATAGTAGCTACTGGTTGGGGAATCAGTTTACCATTCCGTACCAGGCGAACTCGTCCCGGTCGTTCGGTAACTAACATATCTTGATTGGGCAGAAAAGCTATTCCCCAGGGAACTTCTAGACCTGTTACGACTTCTTCTACCCGCAGTTTTACCTGTCCTTGTGAACCGAAGCCATTTTCTACTAAGGTACAGGCTTGATTGTTAGTAGCTGTTTGTTGGCTAACTTGTTGGGCTGTTTGTTGATTATTAGTGTTTGCGGACTCAGTTGTTGGTAAGTTGCAAGCTGAAATTCCTACTACAACTATGCCAAAAAGTAATTTTCTGGCAAGAAGAGTTCTGATCAGTTTCATGATTTTTTATCTCCACAAAATCACTGTGTGCATAATTTTTAGTATGGTTAAATAATTTCTGTAAATTGCCAAGAAATGAGGTATGGACGATGAAATGACCTTTGTGTGGGGTAGCTTCACCTTCACCAAAGCAGGGAAGTTGGGTAATCAGATGGGTTGGTTGGTTAGTAAAATTTAGTGAATAAAACAAGATTGTTGCTCATTTCTTGTAAATTTTTAGGCTTCTCTGAACAAAGTTAGGTGAATATCCCAATATTGATCAATTTTATGTATAAAACTAGGAATGGCAAATCCTGTGGCTTTGCTGCTGCTCCGGCTAAACCTAATTCTCTTGTCAGGATTAGTAGGATGTGTATTACAACCACGTAATGAAAGTAATAGTAAATCACAACCAGTAGCACTAAAAACTAACACTCCTTCTTTTCCAGTTACTCCAACTACACCCACAGTCACTCCCAAAAGCATCACTACTCCTGTGGTAAAACTATCAAAATTTGGAACTTAGCCACTGGAAAATTGAAATTAACCCGCGCGGGTCATTCTGGCTGGGTTAATAATGTAGCTATCAGCCCTGATGGCAAAACTTTGGTCGCTGGGAATTGGGACGGAACTATCAAAATTTGGAACTTAGCTACAGGAGAATTAAAATTTACCCTCACTGGTCATTCTGGCTGGGTTAATAATGTAGCTATCAGCCCTGATGGCAAAACTTTGGTTACTGGGAGTGAAGATAGAACTATCAAAATTTGGAACTTGGCCACTGGAAAATTAAAATTTACCCTCACTGGTCATTCTGACTGGGTTAATGATATGGCTATTAGCCCTGATGGTCAGATTTTGGTCAGTGGAAGTCGTGACCACAGTATCAAAATCTGGAACTTAGCCACAGGAGAATTAAAATCTACCCTTACTGGTGATTCTGGTGGTGTTTTTTCCCTAGCTATAAGCCCCGATGGTAAGAGCTTGTTTAGTCGCGGTGTTGATGACACTATCAAAATTTGGCATTTGGCTACAGGAGAATTAAAATCTATCCTCACTGGTCATTCTTACAGGATTGATAACCTAGTCATTAGTTCCGATGGTAAAACCTTGGTCAGTGGGAGTGGTGACGGGGATATTAAAATTTGGCGGTTAGAGTAGTCATAATAAGAATTTGCGTGATGATTCAGGTGTTGAGAGGTCGTTAAATTGTTCTACAACGTCTCCAATTGGTTGACTGTCAAAACCGGGAAAACACCGTTTTAATCTATAGAGGAAGTCTACCCAATCTATTATCAAAAGAGAGAGGGAGCGAAACGACTCCCTTTATTTTCATTAAAAACTACTCAGGTTATTGAATTCCATCAATTCCTAACGATTTAAGATACTTATACCCAAGCAATCTTTTCAAAAAGTCCTGGTACATAACCTCATTTGTTACTGGTATGAGAGGCTTATTTGATGCCCACTCAGGAGTAAATGTTTTACCATCCCCAAACCTGTCACATAACGGAAGCGACTCAAACGCATTACGTATCCCTTGTTCAAATATTTCTCCGTCTATATCGAAATTCTTTTCTTTAGCCAAGTTGATAATTTCTACTTTAGTAGTGCAATTTCTTAATTCTTCTTGGTATTCTTCAATTGCACACACAGCAAAGTAAAAATCACGAATTTTGTTTACTTTTTCCATATTTCCGCTGTTTCTGTTATTTTTTAGCATATTTGTTTTAGGTAACTGCTTACACCATAGCGATTACAAACACAGATGACTGTGAGGTAATCCGAACACACTTAGTAAAAATAACGTAACAAGATGAACAAGTTTTATTAAATTAATGTTTATATGGAAACAGGAAAATGTCCCTCAAGTCCTTGCCCATCGTTGTGCCTACCTATACATAAAAGTCTTTTTTCAGCTAATACAACTTCGATGAGAATGTTATTTTCATCTGATTTAGATTTTTTATCTTAATAATTTAGCATACTATGTACTGAAGAACCTTAAATTGCAGATTTGGGCAACTTGGTTGTTTTATGCGGTTTTAGTCGATTTAGGTGATGCTGTAGCTTAGGAAATTAAACAGAACTAAAACTTAGACACTGAAAGACTTCTAGGACTGTCACCTGTCACCTGTTCCCTGTCACCTGCTATAATCGCCAAACCTTAATTGACTTATCACCACTACCACTAATTAAAGTTTTGCCATCTTGACTTACTGCTAACCCATAAATACCCCCTGCATGACCTTCAAGAGTGCGGATTAATTTACCAGTTTCTAAATTAAAAATACTAATTTGACTACCTAAACCACCAGAAATAAAACTTTTACCATCGGGAGTAATTAATACAGCATCAACGCTACCAATTCCAGTAGATAAATTATGAATAACCTTACCGGTTTTCAGATTCCAAACTTTAATATTTTTACCATCCGTTTCTTGAATTGACATATGAGAATCGTCATAACCACCATTAATTAAAGTTTTTCCATCAGCACTAATAGCTAGAGATGTCACACTAGAAGCGCGTTGAAAATCATAGGTTGGATTTTTTGGTTTTGGTGGTACTAAATTAGTAATTAATTTTCTGCTGTAAAGATTCCAGAGTTTAATAATTCCATCTTCATGACCACTAATTAAAGTTTGACCATCTGGACTAATGACTACAGCAGTTGCTAAAACTTTAAAACTATGAACTAATTTCCCATTACTCAAATTCCAAAGTTTAATAGTTTTATCATGACTACTACTAGCTAAAATTTGACCATTTGGACTAATAGCTATAGATGTTATTGGTGCGGAATGTCCACTCAGATTACGGATTAATTTTCCGGTTTGTACATTCCAAAGTTTAATAGTTTTGTCATAACTGCTACTAACTAAAGTTTTACCATCTGGACTAAACACTAGAGAAGTTAAATTTTCTGTATGTCCTGTGAGGGTGCGGAGTAATTGACCGGTTTGAAGATGCCAAAGTTTAATAGTTTTGTCATCACCACCACTAGCTAAAGTTTGACCATCTGGACTAATAACAATGGTGCGGAGAGGTGCTGTGTGTCCAGATAGGGTAAGAATAGCTTTACTAACTTGAGTAGTGCTAGGTTTATTATCAGCTATAGCATAATTTAGAGTAACAATGCTGATAAATGTTGATGATATCAATGTTGCTGCTGTGAGAATTTGCCAAAATTTAGGTTTTGCTATCATCTTCATTCTGGTAGAAAAATAGTGTAATATTCTTATGTGAGGTTTGATTCAATTTTGCCTTTCCATGTTCCGCACAATCCCAGAAATTAAATAAATAAGTAAATTGATCATAATTTTACCTATGAATAAATCATTAGATGAATCCCTATCTCAAGAAATTGCTGAAACTATTAAAAGTAAAGCTAAAAAACCATTTGATAATGCTTACAAAGCGGTTTTAGCTACTGAAGGTGCAAAATATGTTCAAGGTTTTATAGTTGTGACTGGACAACCTTATAAACCAATTGAACACGCTTGGATTGAGTTAGAAGATAAAATTATTGATCCGACATTTCCTCACTTCAATAGAAAAGCTGAAAATATATGGTATTTTTCTGCACAAAGTGTAAGTGCAAAAAAGCTAAAAACAATTATTGACGAATCAAAGGAAGATTATCCAGAGGATGATCCTTTACCTATTTATGGAGATACACCATATCAATATTATGGGGATGTGATGTTAGGTGATCAGAAATATTTGGATGCTTATCAAGTAGCAGAAGTTAAATGTCGAGAAATTAATGGTTTAGATGCAGAAAAGAACTAATGACTAATCACTAATAATTAATAGGATTTTCCATCGCTACCAAAATATTCTCTATAGCTGCAAATTTTATCCCCACGCACGTCAAAAGCAACTGCAACACGATTTTTATAAGGTTCTCCAAATAAGTTACCTTCATCTCGAAATTCAAAGATGATGGTTTTTTCGTTGCTGGTAAT
Organism: Okeanomitos corallinicola TIOX110; assembly: GCF_038050375.1. NCBI lineage: Bacteria > Bacillati > Cyanobacteriota > Cyanophyceae > Nostocales > Aphanizomenonaceae > Okeanomitos > Okeanomitos corallinicola. The sequence continues at coordinate 2,608,682 of NZ_CP150886.1, forward strand.
ATTGTCTAAGGAGGTAAGTTTTAATCCTGGGTTAAATGCTTCAGAAACATATGTGAAAAATTCTTTTGCACGTGTTTTTCCTGTGTTTAAACCATGAAATTTTCCCATGGGAAACCAAAAATTAAAATCATCGGTAAGCATATCTAAAAAATCTTGCCAGTTACCAGTTTCTAAGCCTTTAGTAAAATAATTAAAAGCTTGTTTACCTACTTTTAATGTATTTTCTGATGTGTTCATGATTTGATTTTACATTTTGCCGAGTAGAACTGGTGATTATGAAGAAACTGATGACTAAATTTAGGATCACAAAATTTTGTAGTTCTGTCACCTGTCACCTGTCACCTGTCACCTGTCACCTGTCACCTATCACCTATTCTCTATCAATTGTAGCGGTATTTTGAGATGGGGAATAATAAAAAGAAGCGATCGCCGTTCCGTGATAGTTGTACTGAATAGTTATACTATGGTTGTGCGATCGCCCTCAAATATTGATACCTAGCCAAAGGAATCAATTAAACTTAATTATATTGCTGATCTTAGTAATCTTAGGTGTGGTGTTATACCCATCAGGTGTCTCACCCCTCAGTAAGATTATACATAAAATTGCTGTCAGCCTATAATATTTAATCAATATCTCATCTTTATCTATAAAAATACAGGTATTAAAATGAACAAAAATATCTTGGCAGGACGTAAACACGTAGAAACCGAGGAATCACTAAATTCTGTCCTTGACTCTCCACAAGCACCTTTTGATTTGGAAATACCTTGGTGATTGGTGCGTTACACTGACCTTAACGCACCCTACAGTTAATGTTTACTGCTAGAACTTACTTTTTACAATTGTAGGTAAATCTATTAAAGCTACCTCTATTTGTTCCCCAGTTTGTAAATCTTTTAAAGATGATTTTTCAGCAGCTGCTTCATCTGCACCAATGATAATACAAAATCTAATTCCCTGTTTATCTGCAAGCTGAAATTGTTTACCAACTTGTTTTTTATCAAAGTTAGTAATTACATTAATTCCTGCTTGTCTTAATTGTTGAGAAACTTTTAAATAAACAGGCATTAAATCTTCCTGCATATTTACTACCATTACCTGTGCAGGTGTAGCAGATAAAGTATTTAAAACTCCGGCTTTTAATAAGCGACTAATTAACCGAGTTAACCCGATGGAAATACCCACACCGGGCATTTTTTCCCCTAAAAACATTCCCACTAATTCCTCATATCTACCCCCAGAACAAATACTACCTAATGCTTCATGGCCAATTAAGGTAGTTTCATAAACTGTGCCTGTATAGTAGTTTAAACCACGGGCAATTGATAAATCAATACAGAAATGTTTATCAGCTACTCCTAAATCTCGGACACCATTAATTACAGTTTCTAACTCACTAACTCCTAAATTAAATTCTTCTGCTGATGGTAAATTACTAGCTAAATGTTTGAGTTTATCTAAAATATCATCAACACCACCATCTATTTTAATAAACTCTATTATTTTCTCAGTTTGTTCTGAAGAAATACCTTCTTTCTCTAATTCTAATTTAACTTTTGCTTCACCAATTTTTTCCAAGTTATCAATAATGCCAATACAAGCTTTAATTTGGTTTTCAGCAACTCCCACCGACTGAAAGAAACCTGTGAGAATTTTGCGGTTATTAATTCTAATCACAAAATCACCGATATTAATAGCATCAAAAATTTCGGTGATAATTGCCGGCATTTGGGCATCATATAATAAACTCAGTTTACCACGACCGACGACATCAATATCACATTGGCGAAACTGCCGGAAACGTCCATCTTTTGCCCTTTCTCCCCGAAATACCATATCCATTTGATAACGAGCAAAGGGAAAGGTTAATTCATTCAGATGACGAGCAATATAAGCCGCAAAGGGAACAGTTTGATCAAATTTTAAAGCTCTTGCTTCTGAACCACTTTCACCAGATTTATCTTTTTCTGCTTGGCGATTTGGTGGTAAAATTGGATCAATTCCATAAATAATATTATCCCCTTGGTTTCCTTTCGCTTGCAGCACTTCTAATCTTTCTACTGCTGGGGTTTCAATAGGTGTAAAACCATAACTTTCAAATACGCGGCGGATTATATCTAATAAATGTACTTCTAAACGCTTTTCGCTGGGGAGAAATTCGGGAAAACCGCTGGGTGTAGAATAATTAATCTTATCGCTTTTTGCCATGCCTAAACCTAAACAAATTGAATTTTCGGATCTCTTGTCATCCTACATTAAACAACTTTGGCAGTTACAGGCAATATTTGCTGTGAGAATAGGGATCAGTATACACCCAAATAGTTTATGAAGTTTAGGTAAATGTATTGTTTGTGTCAATCGGTTTCTTTATAATTGTGGTTATACTTATGTACAGTTATGTACAGTAGACTTGGGGTCAACGAATAAAACTGACTGCCAAGAAAAGTATTAACTGATTGTTTTATTTACATTAGAAATTTACTTCCGTATCAAAATCAAACAGGATCAGGAAAAATGAAGTATAAATTTAAACCGGATTTTAAAAAATTAGCTACTGCGGTAATAGCTCTGTCTGGGTTTCTGACTGTTGGTAGTATGACTCTGTCAGCCGAATCTGCTCAAGCACTTGAGTTTTCACCTGCTCCAGCAGATTTTACGGTTAGTGGTCTAGCAGGTAGCAACAATGCTTCTCCATCAATACCAGTTAATATACAAGCTCCTCAAAATGGATTTGGAAACGTATTCAATTCAAATTTTATACTCTTAGGTGCTAATACTGGTTCTACTAGTATAATAGCTCCTGGCTTGAGTAACGGTAATAGCATAGCTAGTTCACCTGTGTTTACACTTACTCCATTTGCGGTTGCTAACCCAATCACATTAACTTTTAATTGGGCATTTAATGGTAACGCATCGGGAACTGGTAGTAATGCGGATAACTTCAATATTTTGCTTGTTAAAACTGATGAATCAGTAGAGGAACTTTTTTTCTCCAGAACAGCGGGTAATGCGGTTGGTCGTTATGGCTTTGGAAATGTCGAAACAGGTGTTATTGGGTCAGGTCTGCTAACACCTGGACAATACCAAATAATCATCAATTTGAATGAAAATGCTGGGTCTGCAAATTCCGCAGCAGGTTTCAACAACATTGTTCTTTCTGGTCCTCCTGAACCTGTTCCCTTTGGATTTTCCACCAACGCAAGTTTAGTAGTATTTGGTGGAGTGTTTTATGGCTTCCACCAGTTCAGGAAAAAACATAGCTTTAAAAAAGCTTCATGAGTAGAAATAGAAAACAATTTCATTGAGTTTAAGTTTTAAATTCTCCTTTCTCAGCAGGGTGCGTTCTTTTTTTAAAAGGAAATTGCTGTTACTTTAACCTTTCTTCTTTAATTAAAGTACGTTGATAGATTTGCTCGTTTTTAAACCAATGCCAGGTACGAGCGCGATTTTTATTATCCGGGCTAATTTGAATCATCTCGTATAGATACGCTCCTGGTAACTGTTTGTAACCAAACCATAAAATCACAGTTGAATTATCAATTTCCCAGGCTTTACCTTGAATACGTTCGGTATCAAACCACAGGGTTTTATCTCGATATGTTCCTGGGAATTGATGTTCTTCTGTTTTACCATTTTCCCAGGTGTAACGATTGATTTGATAGTATGAAAATTCCCCGTTTTCAGGAAATTGACAACTTAAATGTGATTGATGTTGATCTATAATTTTACCATTAACATCAACTAGGGTGTAATTTCCCTGCCACTCACCTTCATGACGGGCTAAAACTGGCATTTATAAACGAATATTAGACATAATTTAGTTTGGTAATTGGTAATTGAATTATTTCTCTCCCCATCTCCCATCTTCTTTACTCTTCATCATGAAACCACCAAGGGTCTTTGTTAGTGTTGGTTTTAATCAAAAATGCTTTTTTTCTGAGGAAACGTTTCAAACTTGCTGCACCCATGCGTGAACCTCCTAAACCAGAAAATTTAAAGGCGTTTTTCTCTCCTTCCTGCATCATAAATGTTAATCCTGCATCATTAATACTAATAGCACCTACATCTATTTGCATTCCTATTTCTAATGCTAATTCTGGTGGGTCAGCAAAAATAGCAGCACTTAATCCATAAATAGAATCATTAGCTAAATTGATAGCTTCTTCAATGGTGGAAAAAGGCATAATTGGCATAATTGGACCAAAGGTTTCTTCGGTCATGATTTTCATAGAATGGTTAACTTCAGTGATAACTGTAGGACGACACCACCAACCACCACCTAATTCTTCAATTTTACCACCAGAATGAATGACTGCACCTTTAGAAATTGCATCTTGGAGATGTTCGTTAATAATTGCGGCTTGATTTTCAGAAATTATTGGGCCTATTTCTCCGCTTTCAACTGTGGGATAAGCTAATTGTAAACGATGGGCTTTTGTAACTAATTGATGATAGAATTCTTCAAAAATAGCTTCAGCTACATATATTCTTTCAATTGATAGACATGACTGACCTGTGTTGACAACTGAACCCCATAAAATTGCTGAGGTTGCTAAATCTAAATCTGCTGATTCTAAAACTATAGCTGGGTCTTTTCCTCCTAATTCTAAGAAAGAGGGAATAAAGTTTCTAGCTGCGGCTTCTCCGACAAATCTTCCCGTTTCTACACTACCTGTAAAACAAATTAAATCTACATCTTCTATTAAAGCTGCTCCTGTTTGTCCTGCACCTTCGACAAAGTTTAAAACATCTCTTAATAATGGAACTGTATTTGTAGCAGTCATTAAAGGTGCAACGAAACGGGGTGTAATTTCACTAGGTTTGACTATGACTGCACAACCAGCTAATAAAGCAGGAATTGTATCAATGGTAGATAATAAAAGTGGGAAATTCCAAGGACTAATTACACCTACTAAAGTATAGGGAACGGCAGTTTGTCGTAAAGCAATAAAAGGTATGGATGTATTTTTTGCAGTTGTTTGTAATAGCTGGGGAGCTAAATTACACCATCTATCAATGCTGTTTAAAAAAGTATCTATTTCTAAAATTGATACTGATAATCTGCCTGTGTCATTTACTAATGCGTCGGTTATATTTTGACGTTCTGCTAATATAGCTTGTTTCCACTGTTGTAGTGCTTCTATTCTAATTTGAATCCCGATTTCTTCCCAAGCAATTTGTCCCCTTCGCATTCTATGACATTGCTGAGAAAGTAATTTCGGCGGTGGGGGAATAATTACATAATCAAGTTTACCTGTGCGGGGGTTACGAATTTCTATTGGTTTTGTCATTAGTAATTATTTATTGCTTATTGGTTATTGGTTATTGGTTAAATTATTCCTAATTGCCTGAGACGTTCAATAGTTTTTTTATGTTTGCATAATTAGAAAAAATGGTTATCAATCTGTCAGTGCTGTTTTTAATAATTCCTGATGCAATAATGTTTGATCTAGTAAAGATTGTATTTTTTCACTTGATAATTTATCACTATTTTGATAAAAATCAATCCAGGTTTGACTAATCAAATTGACGTCATCAGGGATATTTTCTAAATCCCATCCTGGTATTTGTAAATCTTCCATTAAACGGTTAATTTTAGGATCATAACTCAAAGCAAAACAGCGACAACCTTCACTAGCAGCCATGATTAAACTATGTAATCTCATTCCTATTACCATATTTACATCCTGAAATGCACCTTTTAATAATTCAGGTGCTTCTAAACAGAGGATTTGACTATTATTGGTTAATTGTAATTTTATCTGTTCAGCTATTTCTAAATCTTCGCTTTTTTGAAAGGGAATTAATAAGATAAATGCTTGGGTTGCTGTTTGTAAATTTACTAAAGCCTGAGTTAAATTTGCCAATCTAGTTTCTGTTAATTGCTGATGATTTCTGAGCGTAACTGCTATTCTGGATTTAGGGAAATCTGCTAATTCTGGGACTGGTTTTGATGCTAATGCCCAAACGGGATCAGGTGCAAGAATATGGGGTATATTCCAATTAGATAATAATGCAGAACTTTGACTATCTCTAACACTCACTTTCACACAACCAGCAAAATTTCTCCTTGCTAACCAACGAGTTTGGGGACGTAATAAAGGCCCTATTCCCTGTCCCCAAGCGATAGTTTTTAAACCCATAACTTGTGCGATCGCCATTAATCCCCCATAATAAAAAGGACTAATAGAACTGGTGACATCTTGAATTAAACTACCACCACCCCAGATGTAAGCATCACAAGAACGCAAAGCTTTAATTATTTCCAACAAACTCATGCGGTTGTAACTTTCCACACCATAACGTAAACTTGTTTCTTGAGGATTTCCAGAAAGTACCACAGGAGTAACATGAGGTGGTAACATCTGTAAAAGTGTGGCTAACAAAGCCTCATCACCACCGTTACCTTTACCGTAATACCCAGATAATAAAACTCGCATTTTTTAGATTTTAGATTTTAGATTTTTATATTTACTGATAATTGATTTATGCACACCCTTTCTATTCCCACCTGGATAATTCATGTTTCTAGCGTCATTGAGTGGATAGTCGCCATTTGGTTAATTTGGAGATACGGTGAATTAACAGAAAACCGTAGTTGGTGGGGTTTATCCTTCGCCATGCTACCAGCTTTAATTAGTGCTATGTGTGCTTGTACCTGGCATTATTTCGACAACTCCGAATCTTTAGAATGGTTAGTCACCCTCCAAGCTACCATGACCTTAGTCGGTAATTTTACTCTATGGGCTGCTGCCGTGTGGATTTGGCGTTCTACCAAGTCTGCAAACACCATTGAACCAGAAACCATTAAATCAGAACAATGATATCAAAAGAAACCCTATTTGCCCTTTCCTTGTTTCCCTACTTGGGTTTCTTGTGGTTTATCAGCCGCAGTCCACAAATGCCACGTTTAGCCCTTTATGGATTTTATGGCACATTGGTATTTGTGGGCGTAACCATCCCAGCGGGAATTTATGCCAAAATTCACTATCAAGAACAACTAGCCAACATAGACTGGTTACATGGAAGCGCAGAAGTATTTTTAACCCTAGCTAATATTTTGCTAGTCTTAGGTTTTCGCCAAGCAGTCAAAAATTTAGAAAATAGCAAAAGTGACCAGGAATCATGATTTAATTACGAATTACAAATTAAGAATTACGAATTATGGAAGTATTACCAGCAATAGATTTACTAGAAGGTCGTTGTGTCCGACTATATAAAGGAGACTATGCACAATCCCAAGTCTTCAGCGAAAACCCTGCCGAAACTGCTAAAATGTGGGCTGACCAAGGTGCAACTAGATTGCATTTAGTAGACTTAGATGGGGCAAAAGCAGGTAAAATCGTCAACCTAGCTGCTATTGAAGCAATTTGTAACGCTGTTTCCATACCCATAGAAGTTGGTGGAGGTTTACGCGATCGCTCCAGTGTGACACAATTATTTAATCTTGGTGTCCAGTGGGCAATTCTGGGAACAGTTGCAGTAGAAAAACCCCAGTTAGTCCAAGAACTCTGTCAAGAATTTCCCCAACAAATTATAGTCGGTATAGATGCCCGTAACGGTTTAGTTGCTACCCGTGGTTGGTTAGAAACCTCGGAAGTTTTAGCCACCCAACTGGCTACCCAAATGCAAGAACTTGGTGCAGCAGCCATCATTTACACCGACATCAACCGCGATGGTACATTAGAAGGACCCAATTTAGACGCATTACGAGAACTCGCATCTGCAATTTCCATCCCCATCATCGCTTCCGGTGGTGTCAGTTCTGTGACTGACTTATTAAGTTTATTAGCATTAGAACCCCAAGGAGTCACAGGTGTAATTGTTGGTAAAGCCCTGTACACTGGCGATATTCTCCTCACAGAAGCCTTAAAAGCAATTGGTCCTGGACGCATTCAAGATATCCCACCAAATTTAGATTTTTCTAGTTTTGCATAACTTTGCATAGGTCTTAAATATCTTAGATTTCAGGAATGATGACTTTGATTTGTGTAGGTAAAATTACCATCAATTTTTACACATAAATATCATGCCTAGCCAAAGTAACAACTCTAATCAAAATTCTCAAAAAGAACAACAAAGCAAAAGTAATAAAACTCGCAGACTCAAACCACCTTTGGGGTTTGGCAAACCAAAAACAGAATAAATTAATTCGTAATTCGTAATTCGTAATTCGTAATTCGTAATATTTCCTATGGCTAACGCCACGCTACGCTATCGGAAACGCTACGCGAACGTAATTCGTAATTATGAAACTTTTGTGGTGCGGGCATCTTGCCCGCTAAATATCCACCTCAGTCAATGCCTCATCAGTTATCAATTACTTATTCTTCTCTTGACTTTTAACTTGTTCTAAAGTTATCTCTTTAATTGCCTGATAAGAATTTAAATTTGCAGTTTATTCAATAGCTTTCACCGCTAAATCTTGAACTTGTTTTAATGCAGATTCTAACTGAATTATAATTATATAAATTTTGTAATCTTGTTTCTTGATTAAGAGGGTGTTTTAAAAGTCTAATTTATTACTTGCCTTGGCGACTGGAAGTCGCGGCTACACGGACAAAACCCACCTTCGTGGGTTAAAATTCTGGATTTTTCATTAGTCCACGTTCGCCCTTGGCGTGGCAAAGCCATATTATATTCGCTTGTATAAGTTCTTGTTTTTTGTCTTTAGCTGCACGCGTTTCCATGTTTTAATTCCCTCTAAAACAGTTAGTGATTTAATAAATGCCAAGAAACACTGTTTGCAGATATATCGGTCAAGAAAAAAACTCAAGTTTTTCCGATAAATCTGCCAAAGCTGTGGAAAATTATTGTTCACTAGCAGTAGATGTGATTTATAATATATGCAATTTGTTAAATTCAATACAATCTGCCTAAACAAAATATCCCTAACAAAATCAATCTGGATCATAGGCAGCACAAGACTTGTTAAAACCGTGTACAGTATCTAAACCCCGTGTTATCAATGTATACCACTGAACTAACTAAATATTCTGCAAAAGCAGATATTGGCAAATCCAGCCGCATCCTAGTAGTGGAAGATGAAGAACTCATCCGAGAAATGCTAGTTGTGGCTTTAGCAGAAGAAGGTTATGAGGTAATTACTGCTACTGATGGAAGATATGCCTTAGAACATCTTAAAAATTATGAGACAGAACTAGGTGAACCCGCTTTTGATTTAGTAGTTTTAGACTTGATGCTACCGCAAATCAACGGATTAGATATATGCCGTCTCATCCGTCATCAAGGAAACTCAGTACCCATACTGATTCTGAGTGCTAAAGCCAGTGAAACCGACCGAGTTTTGGGTTTAGAAGTGGGAGCAGACGACTACTTGACTAAACCTTTTAGTATGCGGGAAATGGTGGCTAGATGTCGTGCTTTGCTACGTCGTCAGCGCCTCAGTAATATGCCTTTGGTACCCGTACTTAAATACAAAGATATTAGTTTAAACCCCCAGGAATGTCGGGTATTAGTGAGAGAACAAGAGGTAAATTTATCACCGAAAGAATTCCGTTTATTGGAATTATTTATGAGTTATACTCGTCGTGTCTGGTCACGAGAACAACTACTAGATCAAGTTTGGGGTCCAGATTTTGTTGGTGACAGCAAAACTGTAGATGTGCATATCCGCTGGCTACGAGAAAAGTTAGAACAAGATCCCAGTCATCCAGAATATATTGTGACTGTGAGAGGTTTTGGCTATAGATTTGGTTAATTGTTGGAGATAGTTGTTAGCTTTGAGTAATTACATAGCAACTAACGACTAAAATGTTTTTATTGGGATTTTTGCTGGGTTTGGCTGTTGGCTTTGGTTTTTGGTTATGGCAGCAAGTTCAACTAAACGATTACTTGGAGCAAATCATTAAACCTTTAAGCTCCCATACTAATAAAGTATCCTTGCCGTTGCTTCCTTTTTCAAGGACTTTGAGCGATCGCTTATTCCAGGAAATGTCAACAGCAAAGCAAAATCAGCAAGATTTATACTTGTCTTTAGAAGTATACAAGCAACTACTTGACTCTGCACCCCTAGGGTACTTACAAGTAGATGAAGAAAATCAGTTATTATGGTGTAATAACCAAGCCAAGGAAATTTTGCACTTACAAAGGTGGCAACCAGGGCAAGTACGCTTATTGTTAGAGTTAGTCAGGTCCTATGAACTTGATCAGTTAATTGAACAGACTCGTGACTGGCAAAAGTCCCAAGTCAGAGAATGGGTTTTTCACCCTTCCCGTGATCATGGACAAGTCATGTTAGAGTTAAAGTCATTAGCTGTAGCGGCTTCCAGTTTTCCCTTACCAGGAGGACAAGTCGGCGTTTTTCTGGAAAACCGTCAACCGTTGCTGGATATTAACCAACAGCGAGATCGATCTTTTTCTGATTTAGCTCACGAATTGAGAACTCCTCTCACTTCCATTCGTCTGGTAGCAGAAACCTTGCAAAACCGTTTATCTCCTCCTTTGGATGGTTGGGTTAACCGCCTAATGCAGGAAGTAGATAGGTTAATTAATTTGGTTCAAAGCTGGTTAGAACTAACCCAGATGGAAACCAACTCCACTATGTTATTACATCTAGAAACAGTGGAAGTGCGATCGCTAATCACATCTGTTTGGGAAACACTAGAACCATTAGCAAAATATCAAAATATCAAAATCTCCTATTCTGGTCTAGAAAATGCCTGTATTCGCGCAGATAAATCTCGGATGCACCAGGTATTTATGAATTTATTAGATAACTGTATTAAATATAGCTTGCCTGATACAAGTATTCACATTCAAATAAACCTAATTTCTGCTGGCGAATTTATTCCTAAAGATATTCAATCACAACTATTAGAAATTAATATCATAGACTCAGGTAATGGCTTTGCTGATTCAGATTTACCCCACATTTTTGAACGCTTTTACCGGGGAGATAAAGCCAGACAACATAAATCTGTGCATGAAAGCAAAATGACAACATCAATTAACGGTAGTGGCTTAGGTTTAGCCATTGTCAGACAAATAATTTCAGCCCACGGTGGTGCAATTAAAGCCATGAATCACCCCGAAATTGGAGGTGCTTGGATACAAATTCACATTCCCGAAGTAATGTCAAAGTTACCTAGCCAGGACTATAGTTAAAAGTATATAAATAAAATTTTGAGATTAATCGCGTGAAAGCTGTTTTTTATTATCCCAACTCTGATCCCGATCCCGGAAACCTAGAATCAGAACGCGCTATTAGAAGTTTAGAACGTGATGTACTGCGGATGGGAGCTTTAGTAGAACAATCTTTTCGGCTTAGTCACCAGGCATTGTTTGAACGTGATTTAACTGCCGCTGAAGAACTCCCTCGACTAGACAAGAAAATTGACCGCTTCTATAGACAGATAGAATCTGATTGCACATCTATTATGATATCTCAAGCCGCTACTACTCAGGACTTACGATGTTTGAGTGCTTTTATGCAATTAGTAAGAGATTTAGAAAGAATTGGCGACTATGCCAAAGATTTAGCTAAAATTGCCATTAAAATATTTCCTTATCCACCTCATCCTTGCCTAACAGAAATTGCGGTCATGTCTCTCCATGCCCAAGCAATGTTAGCAACCAGCTTAGTAGCTTTAGCAGATTTAGATGAAATTAATGGACGACGTATTAAATTTTTAGATGATGTTGTAGATCATGCTTATGATAAGTTATATCAAATCTTAGCATATCAGCGGGACGTTCCCGGCATCATCGAGCCAATTTTGCTGTTAACACTAGCTATTCGATGTTTAGAAAGAATGGCAGATCACGCTACTAATATTGGTCAGAGAGTAGCATACATTGTTACAGGTCAACGTTAAGTAGGTAGGCACGAATATTGATCGTTAGGGCAAGGCAGAAGGCAGTAGGGAAGAGGTTTTTAGGCATTTTTACATTTTGTAACATACCTTGTTTTTTTTGCACCAACTTACTTAATCATTAGGCATTGGTTAGTTATTGTTCTGTCTTACCTATTTCCTAAATAACATATATTTCACTAAAAGCTTACCTAACCTTAAACTTTCAGTATTATAATGCACAAAATTCCTTAAATTTCCATCATCATAAAAAATCATTAATATTTCTAATAGATAGACTTCAAATATTAATTTTGAATAATTTGAATAATTTGAATAACCATCAAAATTACCTTCCTATCTAAGCAAATATGACCTTTTCTACAATTCAGACGCTCAAACCTACTGACAACAAACAATTGGCTCAACAATTGTTCACCGCTAGGTCAGTAATTCCCGTAAGAAATGATGTATTATGGCGAATTGATCGGGGTATAGTTCGCACCTTAACTTGGAACGAAGAAGGAACATTTACCACACTAGGTTATTGGGGTGTAGGAGATGTAGTTGGCTACGCTTTGTCAAAAGTACAACCCTATCAAATCCAATGTTTGACAAGCGTTGAGGCAAGAATTATACCTCCCGATCTTTGGCATGAAGATATCAAGGCACTGTTATCTCACATCCAACAAGGGGAAGAACTTTTAAGCATTTTGCATCAAAAACCAACTTCATTAAAATTGTGGCATTTTTTACTGTGGTTAAGTGAGAAATTTGGGCGTGATATAGAACATGGTAAATTGGTAGATTTAAATATCACGCATCAAGATATCTCAGAAGTATTGAACACAACGAGAGTCACAGTGACAAGATTACTACAAAGATTTGAATCTGAAGGAAAAATATTACGCCATAAACGTAGTATTGTCCTAAATTTACCGACTAAGTTAACTAAAATTTAATACTGAAAATTAATATGGGACTTGTGCAATCAGGGATAAATAATGTATATTGATTACTAAGAATTTTATGTGTAAATTCCCCTTCCAGGGAAGGAAGTTTATCATAAACATGGATTTATTAAGTGTGTGTGAGAGAAAAAGCATGACAAAACAATTTTGGAATGTTCTGAAAGTTAGTCCTGTAATTGCAGCAACTTTACTGTCTGCTAACAGTGCTTTAGCTAACGAAGTTCAAGAATCAGTAACCAGCGTTGCTCAGTTATCCCAACAGACAGATAATATAGGCCAAGTAACATCTGTTTCTCAGTTTTCCGACGTACAACCCACAGACTGGGCGTTTCAAGCATTACAGTCCTTAGTTGAACGTTACGGTTGTATTGCAGGTTATCCCAACGGTACATACCGTGGTAATCGTGCCTTAACCCGTTATGAATTTGCTGCTGGTTTGAATGCTTGTTTAGACCGTGTTAACGAATTAATCGCTACAGCAACCGCTGACATGGTAAGTAAGCAAGATTTAGCTACCTTACAGCGTTTACAAGAAGAATTTTCTGCTGAATTAGCTACTCTTCGTGGTCGTGTAGATGCTTTAGAAGCTCGTACCGCTGAGTTAGAAGCTAATCAGTTTTCCACCACTACCAAGTTGAAAGGGGAAGCTATTTTCTCGCTTGATCAAGTATTTGGTGATCAGGTTGCTGGTGGTGGTGATTTAGAATCAAACACAACCTTTTCTGACCGTGTACGTTTAAGCTTAGAAAGTAGCTTCACAGGTTCAGACACTTTGCAGATGCGAATGAGTGCTGGTAACTTCATCCAAAACAACGACGTTACTGGTACAAGAATGACCCGGTTGGGCTTTGCTGAAGAAACTGGCAACAACATTGAATTTGATAAAATCAACTACGCCTTTAACTTTGGTGAAAAAATCCGTGTCAAGGTTGATGCTGCTGGTGCGGAAATGTACGAAAACATCAACTCCTTTAACCCTGATTTCAAGAGTAGTGGTACAGGTGCTATCTCTCGTTACGGACGTTTCAGCCCCATCTATCGTCAAGGTAATGGTGGCGCTGGTGTAACTGTACAATTGAATCCTAAAGGTGCATTTACATTAAGTGCAGCTTATTTAGCACCTGATAACCCCAATGATCCTGATCAGAAGAACGGGATTTTTGATGGTAGCAGTACCATTTTTGGTCAGTTAGAATTCAAACCCAGCAAAGCTTTCAATATTGGTTTCACCTATGCTCGTAGTTATGAGCGCGGTGGCTTTGTAGACCTTACCAACAGCACAGGTGGTCTCAATGCTCGTAGACCGTTTGGTAACGTTGCTACCACATCTGACAACTACGGTGTACAAGCTTCTTTCCAACCTAGCTCTAGAATAGCTGTTGGTGGTTGGGCTGGTTACACTAACGCTCAAAGTGAAGTCAGTGACTCAGATGCAGACTTGTTCTACTGGGCTGCTACTTTAGCGGTAAGAGACTTGGGTAGAGAAGGTAATACATTGGGTCTGATTTTTGGTCAACCACCTAAAGTTACAGGTGCTAATGGTACTGCAACAGAAGATTCTGACACTTCTTACCACTTAGAAGGTCTGTACAAAATGAGACTAACCGACAACATCATGATCACTCCTGGTTTGTTGGTAATCTTCAATCCAGAACATGATAACAGCAACGATACTATTTACGTTGGTACTCTGCGTACTACCTTCAAGTTCTAATTTGAATGATGAATTTGTTGAATAGGTATTTTATTTAACCTCTAACTTTTAACCCGCCTTTGGGCGGGTTTTTGTTTGGGAAAAATTATCGGTTAAACTAACCCACGGTTTTTACTGATTTAATTCCCTTGTTACATTTGTCAAAATCTTTATCTAAAGCTGGTTTGAGACGAAAGTTAAATACTTCTTCCCATACCTCTACACCATACTGAGTCACAAAATTAGTTTCTAGAGTTTTGAATTTCTCCCATTGGTGTTAGCGCAGCTTACTGGAGGTATCGCTAATTGCAGTCAGCATAGGAACAATAGTATTGATAGGAACTTGAACAGATGTTTCACTCATTTGGGTAATCCTCAAAAATACAGATTATTGGTAGAGGTTCATCTAAGGGTTTAGCAATGCTAAACCTGATAACTGAGAGAAACTATCCTGCTTAGTCCACGTCATCATATCTATCACAATCATTGGAAATTTCATAATGAATAGTATTATACGTTGGAAATCTAGCACTGCTGCATTGATGGCAATGGCCATTACTACAGCTACAGTTACACCTTTATTTACCTTTGCTCCTGCTCAAGCACAATTTAATCTTAATCAATCTCGTTCTGTAACAATTCCAGCCAATGTTACCTTACCTGTCACCTACGAAAAGGAAAAGGTAATTGTGCAACCAGGGGAAACTACGCCTCTGACATTAAGAATAGCTAACGACATCATAGACAACAACAGAAATGTTTTAATTCCTCGCGGAACTGAAATTATTGGTGAATTGCAACCAGTTAATGTAGATAATGGTTATTACAACAACGACAATAAACAAGGTGTACGTTTTGTAGCTAGAGAATTAGTCTTTACTTCTGGTAGAAGACAACAAATTTTTGCTAACTCTCGTACCATTTCTGAAACCGAAAGAATTTCTCAAGGTACTGATACTGGACGGATATTAACTGATGCGGCAATAGGTGCGGGTGCTGCTACAGTAATTTCACTGTTAACAGGTAACAAGAAAATTGAAACCTTAGAACCCATTGGTGGTGCTGCTGCCGGTGCTTTAGCAAGTGTGCTGTTAAGAAAAAAACAAGCTGATGTCTTCGTTTTGCGTCCAGAAGAAGATTTAGACATCACTTTACAGTCAAATTTGGTACTGTCTCGTTACTAGATTTAGGGTGGGTGATAGGTTTGAGAGTTTTTATTTTATTTTTCATATTCCCGATTTCTGCAAGAAGTTGGGAATATATTTTTTTGCTACTAAACACGGTGGGGAAATTGATTTTCGCAAGATTACAAAAAATCTAGATTTGTAAGGGTTTAGCATTGCTTTACCCTTACCTATTTAATCAAACGGGTATGTATATTAGTTTTTCTGCTTTTTCCCGACTACTAACTGCTGACTGATGAATGCTGACTATAAAACTATTTACAAAAGGTAGTAAAAACAGGAACTGTTTGATGTCAAAATTGTCTATGTAGATAACAGAAGAGTTAACTAGAAAAACAAATAATTTTTACAGGAGTAAAATCAATGTTTACTTTAAATCGTTTACAATCTAAGACAGCTTTATTGATGGCTTTAACTGTCTCTGCTGGTAGTATAGCACCTTTAATGACACCTGCGCCATCTTTGGCACAAACCAATTTTTCTGATGTTTCATCTAATTATTGGGCATCACAATTTATTCAACAATTATCTCAACGGGGTGTAATTGCTGGGTTTCCTGATGGTACATTTCGTCCTGAAGAACCGGTGACACGCGCCCAATTTGCGGCGATGATTAATAAGGCTTTTAGTAAGTCTGCACAACGTCAGCCTGTTAATTTTAATGATGTAGCTAGTAGTTATTGGGCTTATGGTGCAATTAGACAAGCCTATTCTATCGGTTTCTTGTCGGGATATCCTGGGAATGTTTTTAGACCTAATCAAAATATCCCCCGTGAGCAGGTTTTAGTTTCTTTGGCTAATGGCTTGGAATATGCTCCGATGAGCAATACTGAAACCACTTTGCAATATTACAATGACTCTTTTAATATTTCTGGCTATGCACGGACTCCTATCGCTGCGGCTACTGAGAGGGCAATTGTAGTTAATTATCCTAATGTTAAGTTTCTCAATCCTACTGTGACTGCTACTAGAGCGCAGGTAGCGGCGTTTATTTATCAAGCGTTGGTTAGCACTAATCAAGTGGCGGCTATTAATTCACCCTATATCGTTGCATTGCAAACTACTCCACCACCAATTACTACTGTAACTATTCCTCAAGGAACTGTAATTCCGGTGAAGTATGAACAAGCACAGAAAATTCTGGTGACAAAGGAGGAAACTGCACCTTTAACTTTGACAACTTCCCAAAATGTAATTACCCAAGATGGTACTGTGGTAATTCCTGCTGGTAGTCAGGTAATTGGTGAACTCAGACCGGCTCAAGGTGGTTCTCAGTTTATGGCACAAAAGTTAGTTTTGACTAATGGCCAAGAATATAATTTGAGTGCTTCTTCTGGTGTGATTACTAAGGTGGAAACTGTGAGAAAAGGAAGTAGCACAGGTTCAATTATTAAGAATACTGTGTTGGGTGCAAGTGCGGCTGCGGCTATATCTGCGGTGACAGGCGATCGCGCTATTGCCACTGAGGAAGTTCTTGGTGGTGCTGGTATTGGGGCTTTAATTGGTCTTTTCTTTGGTAAGAGTAGTGTAGATTTAATTGCGATTGAACCTAACACAGATTTAGAAATGACTATTAATCAAAATCTGTTAGTTTCTTTGCAATAGAATATCAAGGAAAGGAGTCAGGAGTTCAGGAGGCAGAAGGCAGAAGGCAGAAGTTAATATTCTCCCCCATCTCCCCCTCTCCCCCTCTCTATATCTCTAAGTTCCTGGACGAGAACGAATATGATCGGGTATGTGGTAGCGATAGCGAAGCGCTGCTGCAAGCAGTTCGCCTAATATTTCTAACAAAGGATCATTAACGTCAAATTTAACCATACTGACTGATGCCACCAAAATATTTACCCGATAGCGATAGCATCCCAAATCAATTCCTAGTAAACTACAAAGCATAATCCGAATTGTGGCTTTATGAGAAACTACTAAAACATTACCTTCAGAGTGTTTATCTATAATTTCAGTAATTACAGGCATAGAGCGGTTAGCAATTTCTACCGCCGTTTCTCCACCTAGTGGTGCATTCCAAGCTGGTTCTGACAACCATTTCATATAGTTTTCTGTGTAATTCTCTTGCACAAAGGATTTACTCTTGGTTTACCATTCACCGTAACTACCTTCTCTGAGTCCTTCCCGTACCTGCATCTCGACACCAACAACATCACAAAATGGCTTGGCAGTGGCAATGGTGCGTTTCATAGGACTAACATAAACCGCAGCAAAACTCTCTGTCATTTGCAGTCCTGCTGGTGTTAAATCTGCATCAGTTTTACCACAGAAATTACCGTTTTGACTAAAGGTGGTTTCACCATGTCGTAGTAAATATAAGTTGAGTGTCATAGATTGTATTGTGATAGTGATAAAGGCGTTTGTGCAAAAACAGAGTACCATCAATTTCACAATTAAGTAGGGTTTGCTGATAAAGTCTTGTCGTGGAGACAGGTGACAGTTTCAAGAGTTGGATGGGAACTATTTTTCCTTGAAGCAGGAATTAAATGCAAGGTTTTTCAGTTCTCACCTCATCAAAGCTTGCATTTTTTGAAAGTCAAAATCGCTAAAATCGTTTACCTGTAATGTTTTGAGATTTATTCAGCAAGCCCTAAGTATGTAACCAGAGGACAAAATACAACAGAATTCAGGAGGTGAGGGGGTGAATAAAGATTGTTACCGATTACCCATTACCAATTTTTAACCAAATCATGACTGTAGTTCCTGGTTGTTTTAGGGAAGTAAGATTGGAATTAAATGCAGGGCTGAAAACTTCAATTTCTCCCTGCATTTGTGCGATCAGTTGTTTGGCGATCGCAATTCCTAATCCTGTACCGGGAATTTCTGTTTGTGCTTGTACACCCCGGTAATGCCTTTCTCCTAAATGTTCTAAATCTTCTGGCGGTATACCAGGGCCTGTATCGCTAATGGCTATGCCTTGGAAGTTCGCTTTTTGATATCCAGTTTGAATAAAAATTTTACCACCAGTGGGAGTATATTTCAAAGCATTATCAATGATGTTATTTAAAACTTCTTGGATGGCTTTAATATTAGCTTTTACTAAGGGTAAATCTGCTGGAATATCGGCAATTAATTCTAAATTTCTTTCTTGGGCAATAGCTTGAGCAGATATTAATAATGGTGCTAATAAATCTTTTAAATGGCAATTTGTGACTTCTTCCCCAGTTCCTGGTAATAATAAAGGTGCTTTGGTTGCTGTTTGCAAAGATGCTTCTACTACATTGGATGCTGTTAGGGGTATGGGTTCTAAATCTGCATTAGTTAAGGCGATGACTTGATCAAATTGTTGTAGTAATTCATTGAGGCGATCGCTTTCTCTAACTATGCTGATGGCTACTTCCCGATTAGGATCTGTGGTCAGTAATCTTTTTAAAAGTAGTTTACCAAAGGTACGAATAGCTGTTAAAGGATTACGGAACTGATGTAAAAGATTATCTAATAAATCTCGTTGTTGTTCTTGGAGAATTTGCTGTTGATGTAACTGTTGCTCTAACCATACCTGACGTTGATCTAAAATAGAGGCGATGGCCAGGGTTTTAGCTATGCGCTGAATTTGACTCTCTTCACTTTCATTCCAAGGTCTATCTTCTCTTCCCGTTACCAATAAACCCATCATTACCCCTTCATAAATTAGAGGTAAAACTATTTGATTAGCACTGACAACATATTCATTTTCTGAATTGGGGGTAGCTGCTTGATCTGTATTTCTAGACTCTGAAGGTGAAGTGAAAGATTTTGAGGCAGCAGTCAATAATTTTCCCGGCTGTGCTGGTAATGACAAAAGGTGATTAGATTCTAGTTCTATTTGTTGAACTGCTTTAGCCTGCGTAAGTTTTTCTCCCTGCTGTAATGCTGCTGTTTCTGGGTAGACAACCACAGGAATTAGTTGTGCTTGGCCTGTGGACGTTTCTCCTAATTCTTGTGTTAAGTACACAATACTCAAAGACGCTCCCAGTCCTTGGGTTAGTAGGGATATTTGCTCTCGACACAGAGCAATGAAATCAGAACTGGCAGACATTAACATTGTTTAGCTCTTGCTCAAAATTATGACTTAGCAGGGACAAATAGAAAACTTGCTGTGTTTTTGGCGATCGCCTTTTTAGTTTAACTATATTCTCTCATTATTACTTGATTATGGATAATTAACTATAATTTTACTCTCAGAAAAACTAAGGCACAAACAAGCAAAAGTGTGGAAAAAAAGCAACATTTCTCACCACCTCTTCTTGCTTACCTTTTCATCACCACCGTTTTTCACAACCAAATACTTAGTTATTTTTAATCTACTTTTATCACCACTTAGCTATAAAAATTTTTCTCAACTTCCAAAGGAAAACTGTAGTTGTATCAAAACATTAAAAACCATTGATTTTTTAAAATATAACGTATATAATTACGACGGGTTTTGTAGCTATAACTACAATCTGATAGCTTGAAAGAGGAGGACAATAGGTTGGCAAGGAGACGTAAACGGAAAAGTCGTCGTCGTCAGGAAGGGCGACGCATCCTGGAACACGTGCCTCAATATAGCATCGAAAGCGGCGAAGATAAACCTGTGACAGCAGCGAGAAAATTCATTCAAGCTGAAGGTATCTTGCCACCTGCATTGCTACTTGTAAAACGGAACGAACACACCACAGACCGTTATTTCTGGGCGGAAAAAGGTCTGTTTGGCGCTCAATACGTAGAAGAAAATCACTTCTTATTCCCCAGCTTGAGAGTGTTGGAAACTCCTGTTGCTGGACAAGAATTAGTGGCTGTAGCTAGTCGTTAGCATCTAGACAATGGTTTCTCACGCATTGAATCCTACTCATTACTTCTGACTCTGACATTAATTAACTGGCAAAATTGATCAGTTTATCCAAAAATTCAATTTTTTTTTAGTTTTGAACTGAAATGCCAGTCATGCTTACCCAAATTAGAGTATCAATTCTTGGTCAGGAAAAAGCCACAAGAGCAAGATATCTATTCTGCTCATACAGCAGGGAGTAGCAACAAAATCAAGCACATGAATACAGTTATTGCTGTAACTATACTTATCGGAAATCATCAATATTATCTATCAAAGGATTTAGATTATGTTGACGACTCCAGAAAATAGTCAGCAAAACTGTCAAAATAAGGATTTGTTTTGCCTCCTCCCTACTGCTCTGTTTCCTCAAAAGTCAGTCAGAAGTAATTAGCTTAAAGCATCAGGATGTAATTCTATTCACCTTGGAATGGCCGCCAAGGTTTAATCCAACATCTTTAACTGTAATGCCCTTTGTAACTCAGCAAGTTCATCTCTATGGGCAACAACAGTAATTATACTTGAGGAGTGCTGCTCATTTTGGACAGATTCCATTTTGAGTGACACTTGCTCAAGTCTTCCAGATTTGCGCCAATAAAATATACCACTTAATGGTGACAGCAGTACCAAAGATAGAAAAAGTGGACTTTGACTATCAAATACCTGAGCTAAAACCAAAGACAAACAAGCAAAACCAACAGCAGCTAAAAAAGTCAAAAAGATAGCTAAAAACCAGCTAGGTCTGACAAGACCTTCAAAAGTAACTATATTTTTATCTTGATCTATAGATGTCACACGATAGGCACGGGAGCGAAAATAATCCTTGAGTTGAGTCATCAAGGTAGTCTCATCTTGTTCAGAAACCAACTGAGCTTTTTCGATGCGGTCTTTAGTAGAAGCGCGAATAAAGAAAAATAGTCCTACTGATAACAATAAAGTGAGTAGGAAAGTAGACGGCACAATAGCAGTATCCATAATTAATTATTACAGTTTGACTTGATCTAACTTATTCATTATCAATTATTCTGGAAGTTAAGGGAACAGGTGACTGGTGACTGGTGACTTGGTAATCAATTGTATTTTTCACCATTACCCATTAACAATTATCTATATCTTTAATTTTTAATCTAATGACACAAAACTCCGAAACCCCATCCTCTAATATTCGAGCGATCGCCCAAAAGTTTCGTCTAGCTGGTTGGATTAGTTTTTGGATTCAA
This sequence comes from Okeanomitos corallinicola TIOX110, assembly GCF_038050375.1. Classification (NCBI taxonomy): domain Bacteria; kingdom Bacillati; phylum Cyanobacteriota; class Cyanophyceae; order Nostocales; family Aphanizomenonaceae; genus Okeanomitos; species Okeanomitos corallinicola. The sequence goes on from NZ_CP150886.1 coordinate 2,630,359, forward strand.
CTTGTACTAGGTGTAATTTCCGGGATAATTGTCTTATTATTTGCCATATTTAGTCAAAGATCAGGTAGTCCCAACAACAACCCAGGCACGGGATTCGGTGTATTTTTAGCCATTTGTGGCATAGTTGTTTTAGGTGTCGGTATTTACTTAGCCTATCGTTACACCAGAATTGGCAAACAATTAGATTCCTCTAACCCTAGCAATCGTCCCCGGAAGCTGGAAACAGTGCAAATATTAAGAATGGGACTATGGATAAATTTAGCAGGAATACTGGTGACACTTTTGGGAGCGCAAGCGATAGTAGGTACACTGGTAGCCAGGTCAATATCTCCACAAGCCGTAACTACTCAATTGTTTGACCCTACTCGGATTATCAGCGGATTAGATATGCTAGTAGTTCAGGCTAATACCAATACAATCTCAGCGCATTTTGCAGGGCTTGTAGTTTCACTGTTTTTGCTCAATCGCATTACAAAATAGGTGATTAATAGAATTGCTATTGTTAATTATTGAAAACAGGTAATTCTAAAATAAATCCAGGTAAAACATCTTCTCCAAATAAATTTGTTGGTAATAATATTATTTCTACAGATTGATTTTGACGATAAATTTCTACTTGTTGATTTTGTGGATCAATTAACCAACCTAACCTTAAACCACTATTCAGATATTCCTGCATTTTTTCCTGTAATTGAGTTAAAGAATCAGTACGAGAGCGTAATTCTATAACAAAATCAGGACAAATTTTAGGGAATTTTTCTTGTTCTTCAATGCTTAAAGATTCCCAACGTTCATTAGCTATCCAAGCAACATCAGGAGAACGTTTACCACCATTAGGTAAAGTGAAAATAGTGGAAGAACTAAAGACTTTTCCTAGCTTAGTTTTACGATTCCAAATTGCAACATCAGCATTAAATTCGGATTCTCTATTACCACTAATTGCACCCACTGGAGGCATAATAATTAATTCTCCTGTAGCTGTTTCTTCCAGTTTCCAATCTTCGTTAGTTTGACAGAGGTGAAAAAATTGTTCATCACTTAAACCAACATTTTTGATATTTAAAATTACTGGTTCAGATGTCATCATTGCTGAAAACCTCCTGGTTTTAAATATAGTTTATCATATTTTGTAGGTTGGGTTAAGCGATAGCGCAACCCAACAAAATCTTATCAATATCTTATAATTGTTGGGTTTCGTTCCTCAACCCAACCTACATTTTATATTGAGGGTAGAACGCAGATGAAAAAGGGATTTCGATTAATTTGATGATTTTGTATGGTTATTGTATAAAACTGGTGTTAATAATAGATATGATTGATGATGCAAGAAATGGTTTAGCATTGCTAAAATCTAAAGCTTAATCACCTCCATCAAGTACAATTGACAAAATTAACGACAACCAAAAATGCTGGATATTAAACAAATTAGAGAAAATCCCCAACTCGTACAAGAAAAGTTGAACAGTCGCAGTGGTAAATATGACATTCAACCTATATTAGATTTGAGTCAAAAACAGCGGGAATTAGAATTAAAACGTAGTCAATTACAAGCTCGTAGTAATGAAATTGGTAAACTGGTAGGACAAAAAATCAAATCTGGTGTTAGTCCGCAAAGTGAAGAAATTCTCGCTTTAAAAGAAGAAGGAAACACCCTCAAAACCACATTAAGCGAATTAGAACCCCAGGAAAAAGAATTAAAAGCGCAAATTCAAGATTTACTTTTAGCACTTCCTAACCTTCCTAGTGATACTACACCTATAGGTGCAAGTGAAGATGATAATCCCGAAGTGAGAAAATGGGGAGATGAATATAAACCCGAAAATTCCAATATTTTACCTCATTGGGAAATTGGGGAAAAGATGGGTATTTTGAATTTTGAAAGAGCGGTAAAAATTGCCCAAAGTCGGTTTGTGAGTTTGATAGGTGCGGGTGCTGCTTTAGAAAGAGCGTTAATTCAATTTATGCTTTCTAAACATATTGAAAATGGGTATATTGAAGTTAGTCCACCAATATTAGTAAATACTGATTCTTTAACGGGAACTGGACAATTACCCAAGTTTGCAGAGGAAAGTTTTAAATGTGCAGATGATGAATTGTGGTTAATTCCCACTGCGGAAGTTCCGGTGACAAATTTTTATCGGGGGGAAATTATCAACGCGGAAGAATTACCCATTTATCACTGTGCTTATACTCCTTGTTTTCGGCGAGAAGCGGGAAGTTATGGACGAGATATGCGGGGTTTAATTCGGTTGCATCAATTCAATAAAGTTGAGTTGGTGAAGTTAGTAAAACCGGAAGATTCTTTTGAGGAATTAGAGAAGTTAGTAGGAAGTGCAGAGTCAATTTTACAGGGTTTAAAATTGCCTTATCGGGTGATTAATTTATGTACTGCTGATTTAGGTTTTGGGGCAACAAAGACCTATGATTTAGAGGTTTGGTTGCCATCTTCTGGGAAGTATCGAGAGATTTCTAGTTGTTCTAATTGTGTTGATTTTCAAGCAAGAAGAGCGGATATTAGATTTAAGGAAGCTGGTAAGAAAGGGACGCAGTTTGTACATACTTTAAATGGTTCTGGTTTAGCTGTGGGAAGGACGATGGCAGCTATTTTGGAGAATTATCAGCAAGCTGATGGGACGATTAAAGTACCGGAGGTTTTGCAGGTTTATTTGGGTAGGGAGGTTTTGTAGTTTAGTAGAGATTTTTGGATTTGGGGTTAAAGTCTTAACTAAGCTATTTCCCCATTTACTTACAAAAACAAAGCATATGATACATGAAAAAAATCTCCCAATGCTTTGGCTTGATTTTTGCTAATACTTCTCTTACCATTTATTACTTCTGAAGTAATACCTTTTGAGCCAAAAATTTCAACGATATCCTTTTGTTTGAGTTGTCTTACTGACATTAACTCATGTAATATATCTAGGGGAGTTACAGCTTTCATTTGATAGACTTTATTTTCATATTGCTCAATTAGTGTTACTAGCAACTGTAAAACTTCAGCTTGTTCGTCTGTCAAATTTTCCCCTAAATCCATAAGCTTATCTACTTCATTTAGTAGACGCTTATGCTCTATTTCTGTGTCAATTATACGTGGCACAGTTTCAGAAAGTAGCTTAATGTATTCTTCCTTGTTTAGTGTAGTTGTCATATACAACCCCCTTTGGGGTAGAATGTTTTCACTGGGGACATAGTATAGTAAAGCTATGTCCTAGATATTTATTAGCTTCTCAGTAGTGTAATTAGACTATTGAGAAGCGAAGTCTCCTAATTAGTCATCATTTTTTCCACTTATCTTCATTATATTCACTATGAGTTAATACATCTTCAATCTTAATAGTCTTGACTTTATAGGTAATTTTAGTAATTAACCGAAACTTATTTCCTCCTATATTAAAGACTGTGTAGCCTTGTACAAAATCTGCGTGGGGATAGACTTCTCTTACATCTATAATGTGTTTCCATTCTTCTTTTTGGGCAGTCTGGAGCCAAACATTAAGACTAATTTCAGAATCTGGATGAATTTTACTAAATGCAGTTAGGTTTTCAATACCAATAATTTTCATAATTTATTTTTTTCTTAAATGTTATTTCTTGAAACATATTTACCTGTCCTTTACTTTTGTCTTCGTGTAGCCCTATGTTCTCATAAAGAGAACCAAATGTCAAGCCTCTGTACAGGAATTTTTAGAAATTTATTTCAAATTAGGCAAAGTGTTGAATTTAGCAGTGCGTAAGCGTTGCGTTGCTGCAAACATATCGCTCATATCGTAAGGTGCATTAATGAAATATAATGCACCGTTTTTTATTAAAATTTAACTGTCTGAATCAGGATAACCAGGATTAAAGGATTAACAGGATAATATTTGATATTGATATTCTGGAAAATTGAAATTATCGTAATTTCTAAGGATGTAGATGAATTTTAAAAAAACATCCTGTACATCTTCAAATCCTGGACATCCTGATTCTGACAAAATGCTATTTCTGAAAATGTAGATGAATATTAAAAACCATCCTGTACATCCTCAAATCCTGGACATCCTGATGCAGACAAACATTGAGTAATTGTCATCCCGTAACCGAGTATAATAAAAATAGAACCAACAAGGAGGTAATAATGTACGACAGTGATAAACGCAGACTCTTATCAGCATTATCTCATGGAGCAATATTTTTCAGCACCACCTTTGTATCAGTAGGTTTACCAATCGCTTTATTAGTAATATCCGATGATCCTGTAGTCAAAGATAATGCTAAAGAATCCATCAACTTTCATTTTAACGTTTGGTTTTATGGTGCAATTTTAGGAGCATTATTCTTTCTCTTGGGTTGGTTAGTATTACCATTAGTGATATTATTACCATTAGCAGGATTAGGATATTTAATCCATTGGGGATTAACCATTTTTGCCATTGTCAAAGTTTTTGATAATCCTGATACACCCTTTCGCTATCCATTCATTTTTCGAGTTTTTTAGTAATCATTTTTACCGGATAGTAAAATCATCAAATATTTCAGAAGACAAAATTAAGAACTGAAGCAGTTATTCTGACTTCTGAATCATCCCCCAGATTTAATTTAATATTATTTTCTCGCATTCATTCCAGTAAAGCGTCCAATAGGTTGTAAAATACAAAATTGCCCCACAGCTTCATCAACAGCAGGGCAAAGACAGTTAAGCACTGTTTCTAGTTTGTCCCAAGGTTACAAAGTAGAACCTAGCTTTTGTGACGCTTTCTTTGATGTCCATTGCATTTTTTCTTGATAAAAAATAAAAATCTATGTTTCCCACCCATCGTCCCCGTCGTTTACGTACCCATCCCCAACTACGTCGCATGGTACGTGAAACCGTTTTAACAACCAATGATTTAATTTATCCTTTGTTTGCTGTTCCCGGTGAAAGAATTGCTAATGAAGTAAAATCTATGGCCGGGGTTTATCAACTTTCCATAGATAAAATTGTTGAAGAAGCAAAAGAAGTTTATGACTTAGGAATTCCGGCAATTATCTTATTTGGAATTCCTGAAAATAAAGACATAGATGCGACCGGTGCTTGGCATGATTGTGGTATTGTTCAAAAAGCAACAGCAGCAGTTAAAAAAGCTGTTCCTAATTTAATTGTTATCAATGACACTTGTTTATGTGAATATACAAGTCATGGACATTGTGGTTATTTACAAACTGGTGATTTAACTGGTAGAGTTTTAAATGATCCAACTTTGGAATTATTGAAAAAAACCGCTGTTGCTCAAGCACAAGCTGGCGCAGACATCATAGCACCTTCAGGAATGATGGATGGTTTTGTTCAGGCTATTCGTGCAGGTTTGGATGAAGCTGGTTTTCAAGACATTCCTATCATGTCCTATGCGGCAAAATATGCTTCTGCCTATTATGGACCCTTCCGGGATGCAGCGGACTCTACACCACAATTTGGTGATAGACGCACTTACCAAATGGACCCTGGTAATTCCCGTGAAGCAATCAAGGAAATTGAGTTGGATATTGCCGAAGGTGCTGATATGCTAATGGTAAAACCAGCTTTGGCATATATGGATATTATTTGGCAGGTGAAACAAGCTAGTAATTTACCTGTGGCCGCTTATAATGTTTCTGGTGAGTATTCTATGGTAAAAGCTGCCGCTGCAAACGGTTGGATAGATGAGGAGCGTGTGGTGATGGAAACTTTGACAGGCTTTAAAAGGGCTGGTGCTGATTTGATTTTAACTTATCACGCTAAAGATGCGGCTCGGTGGTTGTAGTAGATTAGATGCAGCTTCTCTTACGCCGCAGTGTATTAGACATCTCCAAAAATGAATGTAGAGACGTTCCGTGGAACGTCTTTACAAGGGTATTAAAAACGCATATTTAATTTAAATTTCTACCTTGTTACTTGTACCCTTTCACCTTGTATACTGACTGCTGATTTCTGTTTTTGAAAACTACCATAATTTTGAAACAATACAAAAGTTGCTACAGCTATTAAAAAATAACCAAAATACTTTTGTAATTTTTTACCATCAATAAACTGAGATAAATAACTACCTAAAAAACTACCTAAACTAGCAGCTAGAATAAAACTTCCTACTAATTGCCAATCTAAATTAACTTGTCCTAAATATCCTAAAAATCCCGCTAAAGCATTAACAACTAGAATTAATAAAGAAGTTCCAATTGCTTCTTTCATCGGTGTTTTACCCAAAATAACCAAAGCGGGAACAATAGCAAAACCACCACCAACTCCTACCAAACCCGTTAATATTCCTACCCCAAAACCTTCAGATAATAACCACAACCAACAATATTTACAAACAGGTGGTTGATAGACTTCTGAATTGGGATTTTCTGGGTTATTTTCTGAAGATGCGTTCGCAGTTTGTTTAAAACTCCGTTTAATCATTAAAATCGCTGCTAACAACATCATAATTGCAAATAGCAGCATTTGTATATTAGCAGTAATCAATGGTAAACCTGCAACTTTTGCACCAAAAAAAGCGCCCATCATCGTTGCAGAACCAAAAATTATTGCCTTTTTAAAATTAATATTACCCTTTTTCCAATGAGGGATTAAACCAATTAAACTCACAGTTCCGACAATTACCAAAGTCATAGCAATAGCAGACTTAGTAGGTACTCCCATCACATAAACTAAAATTGGTAATGCTAAAACCGAACCACCACCACCAATTAAACCCAAACTAATACCAATTCCAACTGCTAATATATGTCCTAATATCCACACGTCGCTTTACTCCGAATTCAAAAGTCAAAATTCAAAGGTCAAAATTCAAAATTAAATGTGTAGGTTGGGTTAAGCAATAGCACAACCCAACAAAACAGCTTAAACAAAATAGCTTATTTGTTATAAGGTAATTTAGCTAATAACATAGCCATTGCACAGGTATTAGTTACCCCTGCAAAAACTAAACCAGCACCAACAAAACCACTTAAAATCAAAAACCAAGGAGAGACAAAAGCACCTAAAACAGTTCCCGTAAACACCAGAAAACCTGCAACTATTTGTACCTGTCTCATCAAACTAATAGGAGCATTTTTATTAACTTTAGTGGGATATCCTGACTGTTTCCAAGCTGTAATTCCTCCCTGCAACTGACTAAACTCTGTAAACCCAGATTGAATTAATTTTTGTGCTGCTTGATTTGATCTATTTCCCGCATGACAATAAAGAACAATCTGTTTACTATCAATTAAAGAAACCTGTTCTAGTTGAAAATTAGAAAGTGGTAAAACTTGAGAACCAGGAATATGTTCACCTGTATATTCTGAAATTTCTCGCACATCTATTAATTGCACCTTACCTTGTTCATGTAATTCTTTAACTGTTGCTGCATTTAAGAATTGCAATTGTTTTTCTGCTGATGTAGTCATTTACTAAAATCTCCTTTAACTTATTGTGAAATTAACCCAAAATCTTCTATAACTTCTCTTTTTCTGCGCTCTCTGCGCCTCTGCGTGACATATTCCAGAAAACATGAAATTAGACTAGAACAGCATTTCCACAACGTTCATTTGCTGGCACTGCTGCCATCATTTTTTGGGGATTTAGTAAATTTAACCCATTCATTAATTGAATAAAACCCTCCCGATTATGTCCTGAAAATCGAGGATTATATTTCCTTTCTTCCCCAATAGTAGAAACTGTAAAACCTTGATAATCATGTCCTGGATAAACTAAAGTTTCATCAGGGAGAGAAAATAACTTTTGTGTAACTACATCAAACAAAGTTCCTGGATTTCCACCTTGGAAATCAGTTCTTCCACAACCACGAATTAATAAAGAATCTCCAGTTAATAATCTTTCTTTATTAATTAAATATGCTAAATGACTATCTGTATGTCCAGGAGTAGCGATCGCTTTAATTGCAATCGAGTCTAGTTGCACAATTTCCCCATCTCTCATCTGCTGATCTGCACAACTGGCTGGTGCATTTTCCGGTACAATCCCTAAACACCCAGTTAGTTGACGCAATTTACCTGTACCTGTGATATGATCTGCATGAATATGGGTTTCTAAGCAGTAACGTAGTGTCAAACCTAATTCTTGAATTAGTTGTATATCTCTTTCTGTCTTCTCCAGTACGGGATCTACTAACACTGCTGCTTTTGTCTGAACATCAGCGATTAAGTAAGTATATGTACTAGATTCTTGATCAAAAAGTTGTCTGAACAACATATCTTTCCCTTGATTTCTTATTTTCTCACTATATTAGTATATAGTAGAATAGTCAATAAAAAGGTCAAATATTTTTGGTATTTTTATGAAAGAAGTATTACCAGGCGCTATTAATCAAGTTGCAGAATATTTTAAAGTGCTTTCTGAAGTTAGTCGGTTGCAGGTGTTGTGTTGCTTAAAAACTGGTGCAAAGAACGTAACCCAGATTATAGCGGAGACTGGACTAGGACAAGCTAACGTATCAAAACATTTAAAGATTTTGACTCAAGCGGGTATCGTCAAAAGAACACCAGAAGGAGTCAGTGTTATTTATGAAATTGTCGATCCGATATTATTTCAATTGTGTGATTTAGTGTGCGATCGCTTGCAAGTGAGATTAGAAGAACAAACAAAGCAGTTAGGACAATTAAAATTATGAGGTGACAGGTGACAGGTGACAGGTGACAGTTTTTACCGTTTCCTGTTCCCTGTTCCCTGTTCCCTTTAATTAACTAAACTGTTCTTCTGCTTCTAAATTAAATAACATTTGCAGAGTTTGCATACAATTACGTCTAGCTTCTACATCCTGTTGCGCCCGTAATTGTACCATTGGATCATGTAAAATTTTATTGACAATTCCCCTAGTGAGAGCCTCAATTACTTCTTGGTGTTTTTCTCCGAACTCTGAACCTAAACGGGATAGAGCTTTTTGTAGTTCTTGTTCGCGGATACTTTCCACCTTATTTCTTAAAGAACTAATAGTAGAAACAGTCTCCAAACTGCGCCACCAGATATCAAAAGCATCTACCTCTTCATCGAGGATTTTTTCAGCTTCTTGAGCCATTTTGCGGCGACTTTCGTAATTTTGGGCCACAACAGCCTTTAAATCATCTACATTAAAGGCTTGGACATTTGCTAAATCATTGACATCTGCATCTACATTTCTGGGTACAGAAATATCAAATAACATTAACGAATGCTGGGGATCTAAAGCCATTTCTAACTTCGCTCGGTCTAAAATTGGTTCAGTAGAAGAAGTGCTAGTAAATACTAAATCACTATGAGAGACCACAGACATCATATCTGGTACAAGATGGATCTGAATAGGTACATCAGAGAACTGTTTAGCTAATTCTTCTGCACGGGGAAGGGAACGGTTAACAATGCTAATTTGAGTTGCACCTTTAGAAATCAGGTGTTGTACAAGTAACCGGGACATTTTCCCTGCACCGATAATAGCCACACGATAGGGAGCTAAATTTTCTACTTTGATCTGTGCTAATTCCACAGCAGCGGAACTAATAGAAACAGCACCAGTACCTATACTTGTTTCTGTTCTTACTCTTTTACCTGCGGTTAATGCCTGTTTAAATAAGCGATTTAAAATTGTTTTTATACCATTAAATTGTTGTCCCAGTTTGTGAGTATTTTTCACCTGAGCCAAAATTTGACCTTCACCCAGAACCAGACTATCCAGACCAGCAGCAACCCGCATAATGTGCATAATTGAGTCAGTGTGCATCAACATAAATAAGTGTTGACGTAAAACCGTGATAGGCAACTTGCTATGTTCTGCCAGGAATTGGGTAATTTCTTGAATACCTTGAGTTATGTCATTACTAACAATATAGATTTCTAACCGGTTACAGGTGCTGAGGATAGCAACCTCATCAATGTGAGGATAGCCAAGGAGATGAGCGATCGCACCTTCGGTTTGAGGTTCAGGGATACTTAATTTTTCTCTTACTTCTACAGGGGCTGTTTTATGGCTTAACCCCACCACTGCAATATTCATCTTTATTTCTTAATTTCTTAAATTGGTAATTTGCTGATGGGTAATGGGTAATTGGTAATGGGTAATTGGTAAAAGAAAAAATGTGTTGCAATCACCTTTTCCCCAGTCACCAGTCACCAGTCACCAATCCCCAATCACCAAAGATTAGTGCAATTGCACAACTTTGGGTTGTTCATTCATGTGAATGGTATCTACAAAGCGAGCAGTCTTAGACTGAGTAGAAATAACCAAGCTTTGAGTTCTAGCACCACCATGGAAGAAGCGTACACCTTGCATCAAATTACCACTGGTAATACCACAAGCTGCAAAGAGAACAGTTTCACCAGATGCCAATTCATGAGCATCATAAACCTTATCAGGATCAGTGATATTCATGGATTTCAGACGGTCAATATTGGCTTCTTTGCTCTCACCGATCAAACCTGTTTTCACGATTGCTGGATCGTAAATTAACTGACCTTGGAAGTGACCACCAAAAGCTCGCATAGCTGCTGCGGAAATTACACCTTCAGGTGCAGCACCAATACCCATGAGTGCATGAATGTTAGTACCAGCAAAACCACAAGATACAGCCGCACCTACGTCACCATCAGAAATCAATTGTACTCTTGCACCAGCTTCACGAATTTCTTTGATTAAATCGTTGTGGCGTTCCCGTTTCATGACAACAATTACAAGCTCTTCAATAGAGCGATCTAAACACTCAGACAGAATCTTGAGGTTTTCTGTAGCTGATTTGTTGATATCAACCTTACCTTTAGCTGCTGGAGGTGCTGCTAACTTCTTCATGTAGAAGTCAGGAGCAGCAAATAGACCACCTTTTTCAGAAATTGCCAAAACAGCCATTGAACCGGGTTGTCCGTAAGCTACCAGGTTTGTACCTTCGCAGGGGTCAACAGCGATGTCAATTTCGATTAATTCATCGGGACTACATTGTAGTTTTCCTTCAGGATTAGCACAGATGCCTACTTCTTCACCGATGTAGAGCATGGGAGCGTCATCCCGTTCACCCTCACCAATGACGATGCGACCGCGCATATGGATTTTGTTCATCCGTTCGCGCATAGCTTCCACTGCTACTTGGTCAGCAATGTTTTTTTCGCCTTTACCCATCCATTTTGCAGAGGCGATCGCTGCTTGCTCTACTACCTCAATAATTTCTAAACCAAGTGTATTTTCCACAGGACTACCCTCTTAATTGCTGATCTTAGCGACGTTTTTATCTGGCCATTTCAGTCTTTCAGTCTACCAAAGTACGGATACATATAGAAAAAAGTTAAGTTTTACTGCCGTCTATGATCTGAAGTGGTCAAAATGACAGAAAATGTCTATCTATTTTTGCTTAATGTAATGTCGGCAGGCTAAAACCCAGCCACTGAATAAAAACGAAACAAATACTAGAATAGATATGAATGAGAATTGTTTGTCAAACCTACATCACCAATAACTTATGTTTAACTTCCTTAACCCCCTTTTAGGTCGTCATCCAGAACGTATCAAGGCTAATGTGGAGATATACACTTGGCAAACTTGTCCCTATTGCATCCGCGCCAAGATGCTTTTATGGTGGAAGGGTGTAAAATTCAACGAGTATAAAATTGACGGTGACGAAGCTGCCAGGGCAACTATGGCAGAACGCGCTAATGGTCGTCGTAGTGTGCCTCAAATTTTTATCAACAATCAACACATTGGCGGTTGTGATGACTTGTATGCTTTGGATACAAAAGCTCAACTAGATTCGTTGTTAGTTCAGGAGTAAGCAGGTAGAAGTCAGCAAATTCTACTGATCACTTATCGCTTGCTTTCTCTGACTAGAGGTAAAAATCCCATGTCTAGGACTAAACAGCAACGCTAAAATAAATAAACCCGACACTACTAATACAATTGCCGGGCCAGAAGGTAAATTGTAAAAGTAACTGAGATACATTCCGCTAATACTAGAAAATACCCCAATTATTGCCCCTAAAATCATTACTTGATATAACCGTTTTACCAGTAAATAAGCAGTTGCTCCAGGGGTAATTAAAAGTGATAATACTAAAATCACTCCCACTGCTTTCATGCTGGCGACAATGGTTAAGGAAATTAATAACATTAACCCAAAATTTAAGCTATTTACTGGTAAACCTGCGGCTTTTGCACCTAATGGATCAAAGGTGTAAAATAACAGTTCTTTATATAGTAAAAACACAATTATTAAAACTATGGCGGCAATGATAGCTGTGTCTCTCACTTCGTCAACAGTTACACCGAGAATGTTACCAAATAAAAAATGATTGAGGTCTATTTTATTACTTTTTTGCACAATGGTAATGAGGGTAATTCCCAAGGCAAAAAAGGCTGAAAAGACAATTCCCATGGCCGCATCTTCTTTAATGGGAGAACGGGTTTGAATAAATGCTATGGCTATGGTACTCAAAATACCAGCAATAAATGCCCCGACAAAAATATTAGCACCGATCATGAAGGCGATCGCTAGTCCTGGTAATACAGAATGGCTAATGGCATCACCCAGTAATGCTAGGCGTTGTACCATTAAATAACTGCCAACTACGGCACACAATAAACCTACTAATATGGCAATTATTAATGAACGCTGCATGAACCCATATTGTAATGGTTCAATGAGTTGATAAAGCATAAGTTGGTAATTGGTGATTGGTGATTGGTGATAGTAAAAAACTTATCAATGACTAAGCTGCAAAATACATTACTTTTCCCCCATAAGCCAGATTGAGATTTTTTTCTGTTAGGACTTGTTGACGAGAACCTGTTGCTATTAAGTCACGATTGAGTAAAATTAAATCATCAAAATGGGTGATTGATTCCCCTAAATCATGGTTCACTACTAAGACAATTTTTTGTGCTGCTGCTAGTTCTTGGAAAACTTCGAAAACTACGCTTTGGGTTTTTTGATCTATCCCCACAAAGGGTTCGTCAAAACAAAAAATATCTGCTTGTTGGGTTAATGCACGGGCTAAAAATACTCTCTGTTGTTGGCCTCCTGATAATTCTCCGATGGTGCGATCGCTATATTCTCTCATTCCTACCCGTTCTAAGGCCTCTTTGGCTATTTGGCGGCTAACTGTAGAAAAACTCCGCAACCAACCTGTTTTTTTGATTCTTCCCATCATCACTACATCCCACACCGTAGCTGGGTAGTTCCAGTCAATTTGGTTTCTTTGTGGTACATAAGCAACTTTGTCTAATTGCTGCATTAATGGTTTGTTTTTGTATAAAACATTGCCATGACTCATGGGAACTAATCCCAAAATTGCTTTCATTAAGGTACTTTTACCCGCCCCATTCGGTCCAAATATTCCTGTCAGTTTTCCTGGTTTAACGATGCAGTTCACATCCCTTAGTGCTTCCTGTGTCCGGTAATGTACTCCGAGATGAGAAATATTTATAGACTCTGGGAAATTCATATTAATAGATTTTATTGCTGGTACTGGTCTTGTCTGTGTTTGTCTCCGTAATGGATTAAATTTTTGGTAAAAAGAAATATTTTCCATAACCGTAGTTAAATTATTCACTACTTTGAGCTTACTATAAAAATGAGAGAAATATGAAAAATTGTATAATTAAAAATCATCTCTCACATAATTAAATCTCATAACTAGGATCAGGGATATTACTGAAATGAATAAAACCAAAATTTCCCGGTTGTGTCTGGGTATATTTTTACCTTTAGCTTTATTTGGCTGTTCTGCTGCTGAGTCTCAGTTACAGGAAGATGATAAACCGCAGGTTGTTGCAACTAGCACGATCATTGCGGACTTAACAGCAGAAATTGCCCAAGAGGAAATTAAATTAACTGGAATTCTTCAACCTGGTGCAGATCCTCATGTTTATGAACCTGTCCCCGCAGATAGTCGAGTTTTGGAAACCGCAGATTTAATTTTGTACAACGGTTATAACTTAGAACCAGGACTGATTAAGTTAATGAATGCGGCAGGAGGTAAAGTCAAAAAGGTAGCCGTGGGGGAAGTTGTCCAACCTTTAAAATTAGAAAAAAGCAAAGGGGAAATTGTCCCAGATCCTCATGTTTGGGGAAGTGTAGAAAACGTTATAGCTATGGTTAAGGCAATTACACAGGCATTAATTGAGTTATCACCGGCAGACAAGGATAAATTTACTGAAAATGCCGCCCAACTTACCAAGGAATTACAAAAATTACATACGTGGATTCAACAACAAATTCAAACCATCCCCGCAGATAAACGGAAACTGATTACTACCCATGATGCCTTTCAATATTATGCTAATACATACCAGATGGAAATTGCGGGAACTTTAATAGGTATTAGCACGGAAGAACAACCAAGCGCCCAAACAGTTAAAAACCTGGTGGATGCAATTAAAAAAATGGGTGTACCGGCGATTTTTGCCGAAACAACAATCAATCCTGCTTTAATTAAAACTGTAGCTGAAGAGGCAGGGGTTAAACTCTCACCAACTCCTCTTTACTCTGATTCCATTGGTGCAAAAGGAAGTAGTGGAGATACTTACATCAAAATGATGGAAGCAAATACCCGCGCTATTGTGGAAGCTTTAGGGGGAAAATATACCCCTTTTCAACCATAGTAGTTAGGGCTTACTGGTAGCGTAGTGTAAGCCCTACTTATTGATTACTTTACACTTCCTTAAAGTATTTTTTCAAACTAAAAGACCCTAAGTGATTAAGCTTAGGTGATAGACGTAATTATTGCTGTATATATTTTTTAGCTTTATGTTTTTTACAAATGTCAAATGTAATCAGTATTTTTAAGTACGTATTAATACTGTATTTTTAAAGATTCAATGATTTTTTATTTGACTTTTCAGTAAAAATCCTTAATAATGATTCTCGTACAAATTCAAGATGAAAATCATTAACTTAGACATTAGAGTTATGCTCATACAAAAAAATTCATCTAAAATATGTAAGCCAATTCCCATCAATACAAAAAATAGGGTTAAACATTTATTATGTCTGCGCCAAACTTTTTTATTTCTATTTATCTTTAGTCTACCCTTTAATACCTACGGAATATTGAAGGTAATATCACTTGTATCTAATTCTTCTTCTATATCTATTTATCCTGCTAAAATCAACGAAGAAACTTCCTATCATCCCACATCTATTCCTTGGATTGACAATTCATCATCATGTGAGAAATCTGGTAGAGTATGGGAAAATGAGCAGTGTTGGGATGGTGAACACAGCGCATTATTTTAAACATGATTTTAAATAGTAATTAAGATAGGTCACAAAACCCAAATTTCCGATATAAATAGATATGTAATCTATTATTGCTTTCACCTTGTCTCAACCGAACACAGTCCGTAACCAGCAAGAAACCCATCTCAATCGCGCCCGTGCTAGTCTTAGACAGGCAATATCTTGGTATGGATATCTCCGCAAGTCAGGACAGCTATCCGCAAAACCAGAATTAGCAAGTTTAGTTAAACCCGAAATAGAAGTTTTAACCAATACCCTCAGCAAACTAGATGGAAATGTCGTCAGAATAGCGGCTTTTGGTTTGGTAAGTCGTGGTAAGTCTGCGGTGTTGAATTCTTTGTTAGGGGAAAAAATACTGCAAACAGGACCTTTGAATGGTGTGACGCAATGGCCGCGATCGCTACGTTGGAAACCAGGCGGAAAAGTTGTAGTGGAATTAATTGATACCCCCGGCTTAGATGAAATTGAGGGAGAAACTAGAGCGGAAATGGCGCGAGATGTCGCACAACAGGCAGATTTAATTTTATTTGTGGTTTCTGGAGATATTACTAGAACTGAATATCAAGCATTTCTAGAGTTACGTAAATCTCAAAAACCATTGATTTTAGTATTTAATAAAATTGACTTATATCCAGATACAGATAGAACCAAAATTTATCAGAATTTGCAAAGGCTAAGTCTAGGAAATACCCAAGGTGTATTTAATAAACAAGATATTTTACCTGATGAAATTGTCATGGTTGCAGCTGAACCTGCACCGATGGAAGTGAGGATAGAATATCCTGATGGGAAGGTAAGTTATGAGTGGGAAACACCACCGCCCCAAGTAGAAGAATTAAAACAAACTATTTTAAATATTTTAAATCGAGAAGGGCGATCATTACTAGCTTTAAATGCCCTAGTGCAAGCGCGAGATGTAGAAAAAGTAATTGCCGAAAAAACCCTTAATTTCCGTCAAAAAGAAGCAGAAGATATTATTTGGAAATTTGCCAGATATAAAGCTCTCGCTATTGCTTTAAATCCCATCGCTTTTTTAGATATAATCGGTGGTTTGGTTACAGATTTGGCTTTAATTCGTTCTTTGGCTAAATTGTATTCTTTACCAATGACAAGTTATGAAGCTACCAATTTATTAAAAACAATTCTATTCAGTTCTGGTGGTTTATTATTAGGAGAATTAGGCAGCAGTTTTGTACTAGGATTAGGTAAAAGTGCAGCAGCGATCGCCAGTGGTGAAAATCCCTTAAATATTACTACCTTTGGTTTTAGTGCGATCGCCCAAGCAGGCATAGCTGGGTATGGTGCTTACACCGTCGGTAAAGCAGCCCAAATTTATTTAGAAAAAGGCTGTACCTGGGGGCAATTAGGAGCAAGTACCGTCATTCAAGAGATATTATCTCAAGTTGATAAAAACACCATTTTATATAGGTTAAGAGAAGATTTATAAGGTTAAGTAGAGGTTAAGAGATAAATATGCAATCCTCATAATTTAGTATAATTTAGTTAAACCCGCACAGCAGTCAGAGTTTTTGATAAATCGGTAGATTTCAAATTAGGATTTTTGACACAAGCTTAAAAAATCCGATAGATGACAACTTGTTGATTTTACATTGATTTTAGATTTGGATAGGCTTACAAAGACGATAAAAAAGACTACCATATCCTTTAGCTGCAAAAGCTAAATAGAAATCATAGTTAATTCATGAAACCTAAATTCTGTAGGGGTGTATAGTATGGCAAAAGTATTAATAATTGGTGCAGGTGGAGTAGGTAACGTAGTTGTCAAAAAATGCGCTCAAGAAAAAGCAGTATTTACAGATATACTCTTAGCCAGCAGAACCAAAGAAAAATGTGATGCGATCGCCAAAGATATCAACCATCCTAGCATTACCACAGCCAAAGTAGACGCAGATCAATCCAGCGAAGTAGCAGCATTAATCAAAGACTTTCAACCAGACATAGTAATTAACGTCGCGCTACCATACCAAGACCTAGCCATCATGGATGCGTGCTTAGAAACCGGAGTCAACTACCTAGACACCGCCAACTACGAACCCCCAGAAGAAGCCAAATTTGAATACAAATGGCAATGGGCGTATCAACAGCGTTATCAAGAAGCCGGTATCATGGCCGTACTCGGATGTGGATTTGACCCCGGAGTCACAGGAGTATTTACTGCCCATGCACTCAAACATCACTTTGACGAAATCCACTATCTAGACATCGTAGACTGTAACGCCGGTAGTCATGGCCATCCCTTCGCCACCAACTTCAACCCAGAAATCAACATCAGAGAAATCACCCAAAAAGGTAAATACTACGAGAATAACCAATGGGTAGAAATTGATCCCTTCTCCATCCACCGTAGCGTTGACTACCCAGAAATCGGACTAAAAGATTCCTACGTTTTATATCACGAAGAACTAGAATCTTTAGTTAAAAACATACCTACCATCAAACGCGCCCGTTTTTGGATGACCTTCTCCCAGGAATATCTTACCCACTTGAGAGTATTACAAAATGTCGGTTTAACCAGCATTGAACCCATCGAATACGAAGGAAAACAAATAGTCCCCTTAAACTTCCTCAAAGCAGTTTTACCCATACCTTCTTCTTTAGGTGAAAACTACCAAGGGCAAACATCCATCGGTTGTCATATTCGCGGACTCAAAGACGGTAAACAAAGAACCTTCTACATTTACAACAACTGCGACCATGCAGAATCTTACAAAGAAGTTGGCGCCCAGGCAATTTCCTACACCACAGGAGTACCAGCCATGCTAGGTGCATTACTGATGGTGACAGGAGAATGGCAAGGAAAAGGAGTCTTCAACGTTGAACAACTTAACCCAGATCCCTTTTTAGAGAAACTCGGAAAATACGGACTACCCTGGCATCAACTCATAGACGAAACACCCATATTTGAATAGAAAATAAAAAATCAGAGCGTGATTCCAGATCCCCGACTTCTTAATTAATCATCTCTAGATACATAGATACGTAGGGTGCGTTAGCGATAGCGTAACGCACCATTATTAAGAGCTTAGTGCGTTACTGTCACCTGATACCTGTCACCTGACACCTGTCACCTGACACCAGTCACCAATCACCAATCACCAATTATGAACTATTCCCAAATACCTTCCCCTTGCTACGTTCTCGAAGAAGAAAAACTGATTAAAAACCTAGAATTAATCAACTCAGTCCAAAAACGAGCCGGTATTACAGTTATTCTGGCCTTAAAAGGTTTTGCCATGTATAGCACCTTTCCCCTAGTCAGGAAATATTTAAAAGGTGCGACAGCAAGCTCATTATTTGAAGCCATGCTAATTAGAGAAGAATTGGGTGGAGAACTGCACCTTTACTTTCCCGTGTATCAGGAACATGAATTTGCAGCAGCCATCAAAGACGCAACCCACATCACCTTTAACTCTCTGAGTCAGTGGGAAAGCTTTAAAGAAAAAACCTTCAACGCGAAAATTTCCCCAGGGTTAAGAATAAACCCGGAATATTCCCCAGTAGAAACCGATATGTATAACCCTGCATCTTTAATGTCTCGTTTAGGGATCAGAGCGGAAACATTAGGTGATAAATTACCAGAAGGTATTGAAGGGTTACATTGTCATAATCTTTGTGAAAGTGACTCTCATGCTTTATCAACCACCTTAGAACAAATTGAAAAACTCTTTGGAAATCACCTACCTCATATTAAATGGCTCAACTTAGGCGGTGGACATTTATTAACCCGTCAAGGATATGATATTGAGCATTTTGTTAAGGTAATGACAGATTTTAAAACTCGTCATCCCCATCTTGATATTTATATTGAACCAAGTTCCGCTATCGCTTGGGAAACAGGATTTTTAAGGGCGACAGTTTTGGATCTTATTCAAACTCCTGATCCAATTATTGCTATGTTGGATGTATCATTTACGGCTCATATGCCAGATTGTTTAGAAATGCCCTATAAACCTCGAATTCAAGGAGCAAGAGATCCACAACCAGGAGAAACAGCATATAGAATGGGAGGTTTAACTTGTTTAGCTGGGGATGTGATGGGGATGGGAGATTACTATTTTTCTACTCCTTTAAAAATAGGAGATTCTATTATTTTAGAAGATATGATTCACTATACAATGGTGAAAACTTCCATGTTTAATGGGGTAAAACATCCATCTATAGGTATTCTCCGAAATGGGGAATTTGAATTAGTCCGAGAGTTTGAATATGAAGATTTTAAGAGGAGATTATCTTAAAATAATATCAATTATCTATGTCTATTTTTTTGACATTAACCGTTGTCGTTTTTGCCTTTGTTTGCTTTATCGGAGAATGGTTGCCTACAGATATAGTTGCTCTTATTGTTGCAGTTTTATTAACTTTACTAGGTTTAATCACTCCAGAAGAAAGTATTTCTGGTTTTAGTAACTCTGCCACCGTGACTGTGATGGCAATGTTTATTTTAAGTGCAGGAATTAGCCGCACAGGAGCAATTCAAATAGTTGAAAATTCCCTGCTCAAATGGGGAGGTAAAAACCCCACAAAACAAATATTTATTTTAGGTTTACTCGCAGGTCCAATTACGGCATTAGTGAATAACACCGCTGTTGTGGCTGTGTTTTTACCAATTGTCGAAAATTGGTGTTATCGGCAAAAAATGTCTGTTTCTCTACTTTTATTACCCTTATCATACATTACCATTTTGGGGGGTATGATTACGGTAGTGGGTACTTCTACTACTGTCCTGGCTAGTGGTTTATCTGCCACTTTGGGCTATGGCACATTTGGTTTATTTCAGTTTACATTTTTGGGTTTAATTACATTTTTTGTTGGATTAATTTATTTATCTATTTTTGCCCCTCGATTATTAAAAAATCAAGTTAGTTCATGTTCTACAGATGATCTTGTTACTTGTGATTATCAACTCAAAGAATATATTAGTGAAATTATTATTCCACCAGGCTCTCCATTAGTAGGAAAAACGTTAAATACTAGTCGTATCCAACGTCAATTTGATGTAGATGTAATTGAAATAATTGATAATGGGGTACATTTTTCTCAACCTTTAGCTGATAAAAAACTCAAGGCTGGTTGTATTCTGTTGGTGAGGGGTGGTAGGGAAGATTTATTACAAATTAAAAATCAACAAGGAATTGAAATTTTACCAGAGGTGAAGTTTAGTTACCCGTCTTTGATATCAGAGTTAAATTCAGAAGAGGAAGGTGTGGCGGAAGTATTAGTTACTTCTGGTTCTAATTTAATTGGTTCTACTTTAAAAGAATTACGTTTCCGTCAAAGATATAATGTCACGGTTTTAGCTATTCGTCGGGGTCAGGAATTAAGCCGTGAACGTCTGGGAAAAACACCTTTACGTTTTGGTGATGTTTTATTAGTAGGTGGTCCCCAACAAAGTTTGATAGGTTTACAAACCAGTCGTAATCTATTGCTAATTATGCAGCAAGATATCGAAATTCTCCGTCATTCTAAGGCGGGTATTGCTATTGCTATTTGCTTGGGTGTTGTCTTGGTGGCAGCTTTTAAATTACTGACTATTTTGGTTAGTTCTTTAATTGGTGTAATTTTAATGGTGCTGACTGGTTGTCTGAAACCAAAGGAAATTTATGAAGCGGTAAGATGGGATATTATTTTTCTTTTAGCTGGTTTAATTCCTTTGGGTATTGCTATGAATAATTCTGGTACTACTCAATTATTAGCAGAAAATATTGTTAAATTAGGAGGTCAATTACCTGGTTATTGGTTACTGACTTTTTTCTTTGTGCTTACTGCTTGTATGACTGAAATATTGTCTAATAATGCGGCTGTAATTTTATTGTTACCAATTGCGGCTAAAGTAGCAGAAAATCTTAATTTTAATCCTTTGGCTTTTATGTTAGCTGTGACTTTTGCTGCTTCTTATAGTTTTATGACCCCTATCGGTTATCAGACAAATACTATGGTTTATAGTCCCGGTGGTTATCGCTTTGTAGATTTTTTCCGCGTGGGTGCGCCTTTAACTATCTTGATGACACTGATTATTCCACCGTTAATTATTCTTTTATATGGTATTTAAACCGTGTAATTAGGTACACTATTGGCGGGCAAGATGCCCACCCCACAAGAGTTTCATTATTATGATTTGTACCTCATAAGAATGAAATATGCTGTATCACAAAAAGTATAGTAATTAACTAAAAAAATTCTAATAAATTGTTACCGTTAATCAGAGTTTAGTCAATACTTGTCAGTTAAGTATGGGGAACATAAACAGAAAAAACCCTGCCATGAAAAACCACCAACTTCTTAACAGATGAGTGTTGTATATTTGCTCTCTGTATCTCCCTTAAATAAAGTGAAAGTATTATGACAACTTACAACGGAGTTCACGCTGCAAATAACTCCGCACTAAACGAAACTAAAACCATTGAAGAGGCAATTCTCGAATCCATCGCCGAAGCTAGAGATGTTTGTGATCAAAATGGAATTAATTCCCCCAGTTGCGCTGTAGCTTGGGATATTGTGGAAGAATTACAAGCAGAAAAAGCCCATCAAAAACAAGCTAAACATCGGCAAACGGCCCTAGAAAGTTACTGTGAAATGTATCCTGATGCACTGGAGTGTTTAATGTACGATTTGTAATTTGTAATATCCCCGACTTTTGAGATTAATTAATCATAAAAGAAGTCGGGGATCTGACTATGTTATATTTCTTTTTTTACACCTTTATTTTTTACCCATAGAAAGAGCGATTACTAGGTCGCGCTTCGCGATCGCACTTCTCACATTTTCCAAACAGTGATATCTTCGGTAAGCTACCGCTAACGATATCCCATTATCTTCGTAGAAAAGCGATTGCACTATGGAGCATAACAAGAAGGAAAAAGTTTTTGTTTGTCAATTGTATTAACATCAATACTGCAAGGTGAAAGATATTGACTTAAATTTTTAAGTCCATTTTCTGTGATATTTGTATTATTCAAACTTAACTTTTTAAGTTTGCTCAGTGTTTGTAGTTCCTGAAGTCCAACATCAGAAATTTTAGTGGAGTCTAAGTTTAATTTTCTTAATTGTGTCAGTCCTACTAAATCAGATAGTCCAGCATCAGTAACCTGAGTCCACCCAATGTTTAGAAATTGGAGTTTAGGAAGTTTTTGAATCTTCTGAAAACCACTATCACTCACATTTGTATAGTAAAGCTCTAGGCTTTCTAATTCTGGTAGTTCCTTAACATAGTCAAGTCCGTTATCACTAATCTTTGTCTTAGAAAGATTCAAGCGGTTCGTTAAAATCTGATGATATCCATACTTTTCCTTTAGCACTACCTCGTTTTAAGGGGCGTTGAATTGGTGAAATTTCTGCCACTGGTTGATTATTTTTTGTAATAATAATTTTCTCTCCTTTGATTACCAAGTCAATATATTTAGTCAAATTAGTCTGGAATTGATTGATTTCTAGTTGAGTCATGATTAGTAATTTTGTTACCAAAAATATTGAATACTGAATCTGAGTATTATATTCATTTTAATCTTAATTACAGAAAATGAGATAGGTGGATACGAAAATTGACGAAAGAAAAAGTAATTAATACAGAATGCTAAGTGCTTGCTACTTAGATCAGGGATATGTTATCGCCCTCCCACATTTCCAAACAACCTATACCTACGGTAAGGTAAAGCTAACTTATTCCCCATTTCCAACATACGTCGTGAGTAAATTTATCGTATCTTGTATTGTCAATACTTTTTCCCACTCTTCATAAGGGATGTTGAGGTTAAATACATTTTCAAGTTCTGGTATCAAGATAAAACTAACATCATCTGATGCCACCTTTAAGTCTTGAATTATTCTATCCGTTAACTTGAAGTTACTACTTGGTTTCAGTAAAATTTTTTCTAAAATGAGTAGAACTTGAGTTTCAATTGATGTTTTGATTTTTCCTGTTATTTCCATAAATTATTCCTTGTGACAATCTTTCTGACTCATACAATCTTTTACATATAATCCGATAGAAATTACTATCCCCACCATCAAACCCAATTGGATCTTCACTCAAAAACCTTCCTGTAGCTTGGTCATAATACCGCGCTCTGTAATAATAAAGCCCAATCTCCTGATCAAACTCTCTTCCTGTAAACAGATATCGAGCTTACAGGTCTAATAATTACTCTTCGTATATGATTGTTACAGATTCTCCTTTCACAAGTTTTGATAACTCATCTTCGGTTTTAACCTCCATCTGAGAATAAGATATTTCTGTTCCGTGATGCGGATTTTCATCTGGATTATTGCAAGAAATTAGCTTACGAATACCAGCAAAAATTAAAGAAGCAGAACGATTTTCCCAAGTAAAATCATCTTCAGATTCACTTTCATCTTCCTTGGCTCTTGTCTCTGCTTTTTCTAAGGCTTCTTCATCCGAGTTTGCTTCTATCAAAATAATATTTTCCCAGATTGGGTATTTATTTTGATTGCCATCTGCGAATTTCACGTACATTATTGTATGTGCTGCATACCATGTCATAATATACCCTTGCTTTAGTGTATAAAAGGTATAGAATAGAACGTTAAATGAGTTATTCTATAAGTTTTGAACCAGAATCTATAACTGATTTAGATAATCCGGCTTAGGTCGTGCGTCTACGGATTCTTAATAAAATTGAATTGGTTAAGTCTAAATTTTGAGCAGATCACTCCTCTATTTCTAACAGGTCAATGGTCGGGATTTTATAAGTTAAGAGTGGGCGATTATCTAGTTATCTATGAGTTAGATGTAGAAAATCAATTAATCATTATTATTAGGGTTGGTCATCGCAGGGAAATTTACTAGGAGCGATCGCCCCTCCAAAATCCTTATTATCAAAGCGATCGCAAGATTAGATTGTGTTATTCTTAAAGTAAGGAACTCAAGTAAGGAGTTGAAGTCATGACCAGTGCCACAATTACCACCAAAGGACAAGTAACTATACCTAAAGAAATCAGAGATTATCTGAATTTGGATACAGGAAGTAAAGTTGATTTTGTGATTGATGAAAATGGCATAGTTAAACTTATTCCCCTGAATATACCTGTTGGAAAATTATCTGGGATTTTGCACAGAAAAGGGATGAAATCCGCCACTTTAGAAGAAATGGAACAAACAATTAGTGAGGGTGCAAGTGATTGGAGTTGATACAAATATTTTAGTACGTTACCTCACAAAAGATGATGAAAAACAATGGGAAAAAGCTGTTGAGATTATACACAGTGGAGAACAATGTTTTATTGCTAATGTTGTTATTTGTGAGTTAATCTGGGTTTTGCGTGGTAATCCTTATAATTTTACTAAACAAGAAATTAGTAATACTGTAGAGATGATGTTGCAATGTGCTGTTTTTGAGTGGGAGAATCGTTCAGTTATTTATCAAGGATTGCGGCGTTTTCAACAGGGAAATGCAGATTTTTCTGATTATTTAATTGGTGCAGTTGCTCAACAATTTGGTTGTACTATAACGGCGACTTTTGATAGGAAATTGAGAGGAGAAAAAGGGTTTGATTGTGTCTAGTAATTTTATCATACTTAAACAGCGATACCTTCGGTGCGCTTCGCTACGCCCTCTCACATCCCCAAAAAAGCGATTCCTAGGTCGCGCTTCGCTATCGCCCTCCCACATCCCAAAAAGCGATTCCTAGGTCGCGCTTCGCTATCGCACTCCCAAATTCCCAACAGCGATCGCTCTCTCACATTGCCTAAAAGCGATCGCACTTTAAGAGTTTGCATGAGATTCGAGATCGTCTATTATTGTACCAATTTTTTTTAGAAGTTCTGCAACTTTTTCATGAGAAGCTCCCATTCTAGTTTCAAAATCAAACTCATCTAATCCATAACAAACTTCATTTAGCGCACTATTTAGAATTAATAGTTCCTCTAAAGAAATATTAACATTAGCACTTTGTAAGGTTTGTTCTATCAACTGCATAAGATATTTTTCCTTTTTCAAGTATCAAACTTCAAGTTACCTTAAATTATCAAAATATGATTTACCAGATGTTGGCTGGAAGGCTGTTCCTCCATCTGGTGCTTTTGGGTTTCTGAATAATTTTCCTTTCGGATCTTTACTAATAAACCTTCCCGTATTCGCATCATAATACCGCGCTCTGTAATAATAAAGCCCAATCTCCTGATCAAACTCTCTTCCCGTAAACAGATAACGAGTATCAATAGCGGGATTACTTTCAGAAATTACCTGACCAAAGGAATCATAAACAAAATGATTCACCACCGCACCGCTATTATTCACCAAATCTCGAACTGTTCCCAAATGGTCTGTTAAATGCCAGACGACATTACCAGCACTTTCCTGCGCCAAAACAGCGATTCCTACGGAGCGCTTCGCTATCGCACTTCCCCTAAGTTCTAAACATGGTTACAATTTCATCATTGTGTCTTATACTCTAAGCTTTTAATAATCAAGTCTTGTAACGAAGCATTAGATAGCCAATCTGATTGAACTCCCACTCTCAACATAAATCCAATTAATATTTGGCGCAATTCATTGATATGATTAGGCTCTTTTTCTGCTAATTGTATTATGACTCGATTGTTTTAAATCATTGATTTGAGTAAATGTCCTTTACAATCATAAGCAGTATAGACATCAATATCTATCGGTTCAAGATAAGATTCGGCTTTCTCCATTGATTAAAAAATAATAAGGTCTCCGTTGTCGTAAATAATAGGACGTTTCATGTTTAAATAACTCTCTGAAAATTGATTAGAAATCGCACTAAATCTTCAACTGTTTTAACTGAGGTAAGTTCCCTGTTATTATTAATATTTAAAATTGGGCAGCCGCAATTTCTAGCAATTTCTAAAACAGCTTCATCAAGGTCTTCCTCACAAATCCCATAAACCTTTCCAAGATCATCTGTAGGGCGTATAGGGAAATCATGAAGTTTGATGTCACTATTTTGAAGATAGCTATAGACTTGAAAGCAAACATTTTCAGGAACTTCTTTTTCTGAAAAATAGGTCATAAAAGTTGTAAAGTTTTCTCCCTGTCGTTCCTTTTTTAACTTTTTTTGATTCCAGGAAAGTAAAAAATTTCCAGCTACAAAACCAGTGAGAGAAAGAGTAGCCACCATGAGAACTTGCGTAACTTGTTGGATCATACTTTTATTAAACTATGTTAATTAGATTATTCATGGTTACAATTTCATCATTGTGTCTTATACTCTAAGCTTTTAATAATCAAGTCTTGTAACGAAGCATTAGATAGCCAATCTGATTGAACTCCCACTCTCAACATAAATCCAATTAATATTTGGCGCAATTCATTGATATGATTAGGCTCTCTTTCTGCTAATTGTATGATAACTCGATTGTTTTGAATCATTAATTTGAGTAAATGTCCTTTACAATCATAAGCAGTGTAAACATCAATATCTATCGGTTCAAGATAAGATTCTGCGATTCTATTTGATTCAAAAATCAGAAGATCGCCATTATCGTCAACAATAATTGGATAAATAATGGAGTTCATTAGAGTCGATCCCAAAAACTATATTTTCAAGTCTTTTAACAAAGTTTTCATATTTTCGAGAGTTTCATAAACAAGATTTTGACTGTCTGAGTTCAAAGTAGTTTCTTTGCGATCAAGTGCTACGGCATATACCTGTTCCAAAGTCCACCACTCACTTTGGAATTTATCTATCCATTCTTCTTCGGTTGTTTGCAGAGATTTAAGTAATCCATATAAAGCATTGATTAGTTGATCCAACCCTAATTTTCCTTCCTCAAATTCTATTATGTGATCTTTCATAAGTTGATACTGCTTATAATCATGCTTGTCCATTTTTTTCTTCTCTCTATTGTTTAATTCGACCAGGAGCATCTGTCACTACACGACCAGATGCCGTGTCTGTAATAACAGTAACGTTGTTAATGGAGTCGTAGTATGCCGTTGTTCCTGGTATCTTTCCAGGAATTTGTTGCCCTGACTGAATTGTATTCTCAACTACAGATGGAGTTAATCCTCTTCCTTGGATTTGATCTAAAGCGTGTCCAGAATATTCACGTCCTCCAATTGTTGTTGGTGTATTTGTTCCAGGGAATACGTCAAGTCGCGCTTCGCTATCGCCCTTCCACATCCCAAAAAGCGATACCTTCGGTAAGCGATCGCTATTTTAATTCACTGTATTTTGCTATTCAAATCAATTAAAAAAAGCATAAATAATTTTCTGATTTTTCTTAATCATTGATTCGTATTTTTCTAATGTTTGGATTAAATTTTGCTGTTTATCAAAACTTGTTTCTCCCTGTAATTGATAGTTATAATTACTTGTAAATAATAAAGCCGATTGAGGGGATTGCTCAGGAATTTGTAATCTGGCCTCACTCACGTTAAGATTTAATTGACAATCATCTAAAGTATAGTAGTAATTAACACTAGCTCTCATTGGTTCTTTACTTGCTTTGTACCAAATACCGGGTTTTAACAATTTTTCAGTGATATAACGACGTGCTAAATCTTCATCTTTACTGACAACTACTAAATGATTGGTGTTAAAACCAAGAGCTTGATAGTTAGCTGTATTTAAAGATTGAATAAATTGATAACTTAATTGAGGAACTTTGTGTTTATCATCTTTTCCTAAAGCTTCTGTAAAAATAATGCGATTATTTTCAGCATTTATTTTCACTTTATTACTAAAAGTAATTTGAGTTTGGAAATTATTCATGATGGGAGTATTAGATAATTCCCAACCATCAGGAATAATACCACTGTATTTTAAAAAGTCTACATTAATTGTATCTGGTCGGAAATTGGGAATTACTAAAATTATGGATATTTCAATTAAATCTAAGGATAATCCACACCACAAATAATATACAGCATATTGTATGGAAATGAGGTACAAACTGAAATCATTAAACCCTTGTGGTACAGGCATCTTGCCTGTTAACTTCGTACCTCATAACTTAGAAAATTCCTATCTTTACTGAGTATGCAGCCAGTAACTTTGAAGTGCTTCAGACGCTGAATCAGAAATTCCATACTCTGATTTGCTTCTGACATATTTCAAAAACAATACAACAGCTTTTTTTTGTTCGCTGTTCAATATATTAAACCATGATAAGCACAATTTGGAAAGTTCTGGATCATCTGAGTTGTTCCGCAATATCAGACTATATACGGTAAACTCTAAAGTATTACTAGAAGGATGTTCTAATCCACACATGATATAAATTGGCAAGAAAAATCTGAAGGCTTCAGGGGTCAAGAAAACAAGGCTAGAATAATTTTTATTGACTAAATAGCAGTCAATCTGATTCCAGTGTTGCCAATTATTTCCTTGGAAGTCTTCAATTTCTGATTGATCGTAAGTATCAGAAAGATGATCATCTCCTGGAAATTCTACACCAGCGAAAGCCTGTTCAATTTGAGCTTTTAAATACTCCAAAGTTACTTCAGAATGTTTTTGGTTAAAAGAGAATGGATTCATACTGGACATTGAGAAGCGATATTCCGACAGTTCTGTGCAGCGCGACGTGCATTATCAGCGGCTATTCTATGACCTGCATTACCTCCTCCGAAACATCTTGTATTTATAGCATCTCTGGCTGCTGCTTCAGCTTCAAATAAAGCTGCATTAGCTAATGCAGTTGCTCGATCCATCCCAGGTCTACAGCCTTTTCCTTGAGTCGCACCTTTAGCATTGCTAACTGCTTGTTGCAACTGATACCATTCTTGTCTGGTGCAATTACCGGGTGGTTTTAGGTTTTCAACTGCATCTGTAGCTGTATCGGCTGGTGAGTCAACATTAGTATTATCAAGAATTTCTGAAATAATAATTGCGCCACCAATTATTACAACACCAATGAGAATAACTTGACCAACACCAGGAATAAAAATTACAGGTGCTGCTACTGCTGTTTCTCCTGAAGGATCATTAAGATTAACTGGACTGTTAAACACATACCTGTATAAGTTGACATCTCCCCCTGCAAACCCAATCGGATCTTCACTCAAAAACCGTCCCGTATTCGCATCATAATACCGCGCTCTGTAATAATAAAGCCCAATCTCCTGATCAAACTCTCTTCCCGTAAACAGATAACGAGTATCAATAGCGGAATTACTTTCAGAAATTACCTGACCAAAGGAATCATAAACAAAATGATTCACCACCGCACCGCTATTATTCACCAAATCTCGAACCGTTCCCAAATGGTCTGTTAAATGCCAGACTACATTACCACCACTTTCCTGCGCCAAAACCTGATCAACACCCGCACCATGCAGATAGCGTGTATCTAAAACAGGCTGATTTCCACCAGCACCATCACTATCTACAAACTCTAACAGTACATCCTGTGCATCATAAATAAACTGTGTCACCACTGCGGGAGTTGTATCTTGAGGGTTGGTATCTACAGCTTTAGCAATGCGGCGGTTGAAAGCATCATAGGTGAACTCAACCCGTTGCGTCTCGTTACCTTCAGCATCCTTATCAACAATAGCTATCAAGCGGTTACGATAATCCCAGGTCAACTCTTGCACCTTACCAGTAGTAATTTCTGTCTGCTTGGTTAAATTCCCTTCATTGTCGTACTCGTAATTATATGTACCATCAGACAGTAAGCGGTTGCCTTCACCTGTTACATAGCCATTACCGTGAATACTAGAAGTGATTCGGTTGCCATTTGCATCGTAGGTGTAAGATTCATCTGGGTTGTTAGCATTGCTGTGGTTAGCACCTGTTAACTGAGCGCGATTATCGTAGGTATAATCTGTTATTCCATCAATATCGGTAATCTGAGTAATGCGACTTGCCGCGTCATAAACATAGTTGTAGAAGGCGACATTATTTGTACCGTTACTGTGGTTTAAATTGGTGAGACGATTGAGAGAATCATAGGTGTAGCTTGTACCATTAACTAACTGAGTTCCGGTGAGGTTAGCATAGCGATTAATTGATGTATATTGTCCCAGGGAATTGTAAGCAAAATCAACTCTTTTATCGCTGACATTATTACCAGATTGAGTTAGTTGAGTGAGGCGATTTAAAGCATCATAAGTGTAGGAATTATTGCCACCTGCAATATTATTAATGGTGTCAACAACTGAGAGAATATTGCCTAATTTATCGTAGGTGTAGTTAAGGGCAACATTTGCAAAACCGGGAGTACCAGCATTATTTACAGACAATAAACGATCTCGATTATCATAAGTAAATGCTAAGGAACTAAATTTATCATTAACCGTAGTTTGGTTACTAGCTTTATCATAGCTGTAATTAATTACCTGATCAGTTCCTAGCCATGTTTCCTGAGTTAGACGATTGATGTCATCATAATTAAACTCAGTCCGGCGATTATTGCGGTCAGTTTTCGCAATCAAATTATCAACCGCATTATACTGATATTGAGTAGATTGTTCTAAAGGATCTGTTTCGCTGATGAGGCGATTTCGGGCATCATAAACAAAGGTAGTTTGATTATTTACCGGGTCTGTAACAGATGTGAGATTATTACTCAGATCATAAGTGAATTTAGTAATCCCACTATCAGGATCAATCGTCTCAATCAAACGATTCCGAGCATCATATCTATTCTCAGATTCATTCCCTAAAGGATCAACTAGTGAAAGCAAATTACCCAAAGCATCATAACCATAGCTAGTTTTTTGGTTGAGTTCATCAATATTTTCAATCAACCGATTCAATTCATCGTAGGTATTTTGATTCACATTACCTACAGCATCGGTAGTTGATATCAAATTCCCATCAGCATCATAGCTATAGTTAGTAATGGGAGAAGTTAAAGGACCATTGCCATCGGGATCAGCTTCAATAATTTTAACTAACCGATTAAGTGCATCATATTCAAATGCAGTGCGATTACCATTTTCATCAATAATTGCCGTTTGATTTCCTACTAAATCATATTCAAATTGGCGTTGTGCTTCATCTGTTGTTCCCTTGGCGTAGATGATGGAAACTAAACGACCATTCGCATCATAGTCACTATCAGTAATGCGTCCTAGAGGGTCAGTAATGAGGTCAAGTAATCCGTTATTTGTATAGGTAAATTGGGTAATAATATCATCATCTCCACCAACTTCACCAACTACTTGATTGATAGATAAAAGATTGCCGTTATTGGGGTCAATTTGATAAAGAGTTTGACGACCGAGTTCATCAGTCATGCTGGTGAGTTGGTTAAAAGTTGGATCGTATGTGAAACGAGTATCTATCCGTTCAAAACCAATTATGTTGTTAATTAAGTTTTGGTTGTCTGTAATATCATTTGTGCTGAGGAAGAAATTAGTGTCAAACATAACAGTTAATTTTCCACCCAGAGCGTTTGGAAGATCATTTTCATCAAAGTAGAGTGTACTACCTCGATTTGCATTATCTACTGTGACAAATTGGCCTGTTCCTGGATTGGTCACACCCCCAGTTGCTACCCCACCATAAGTAACATTACCATCAAAAATAGGATTAGGGCTGTTAAATGGTGCTAAAACTTCTTGCACAAAAGCAGGTTCAACAAAATCAAGTGAACCACCACCTGCTGCTGCGATAAAGTCTAAAATTGAATTATTGCGAGTAGCAAAGTTGTTGTTTTCACCTACTAATAATAAATTACCTCCTGATTGTAGAAATTCTAAATACAGTGCTTCATCTGATTCTGTCAATGCAAATGTATCTTCAACCCGAATATCTATAACTTGAGTGAATCCAAGTAAGGTATTTGGTACTGTATTAACAATCGTGGTTGCAACGCCAGCATTTTGAAGTAATTCATCAATAAATGCAGTTGCCTGAGCATTTACATTATTACCTTCACTGATAATTAAAGCATTGCCTCCAGGAGAAATAAATGAGAGAGAATCTTGAATAGTCAGCACATTGCCATTATCATCATAGGTAAATGAGGTAATATTACCCCTCGCATCAGTTTGTTGAGTAACCAGATTATCCTCATTCCGCTCCACAGTAGGTAATAAACCAACTTCATCAGAGGAAGAAACTATCTGTCCAGCCTGATCTAAAATATTAACAATCTCATTACCATTCGCATCTGTATAGGTAGATGCAGCTTCTCCTAATTGGAAAGCGACAGGTGCATTTATTGGATCAATAGTTTGATTTGGTAAATATAAACCTTGCACTTGTACAGGATCAAAATCTAATTCTGAACCATCTTTACGAATTGCTCTATCTGCTCTTCCAGCAAAATCATAGAATGTCTGTTCTCGATTTCCTCGCTTATCAACTTCAGCAATCATACGATGGTCTGCGTCATATTCCCAAGTGCGACTTGTACCATCAGGGTCAGTAATTTTGGTTAAATTACCATTAGTATCATAAATTAATTCAGTGCCACGACCAGAGGGATCTGTTATTTCTGTAATTCTATTATTGGTGTAGGTAAAGATAGTTTCTAAACCTACCGGATCAACCATCTTAGTCAAACGACGATTTTCATAGATGTATTCGGTTTCATTCCCGACGCGATCGCGCATTTTTGTTAACAGATTTTCCCCATTGAAGGTATAAACCATCTGATCTGTCATCGTACGTCGGAAAGTACCATCATTTAAACGTTCTAAGGTTGAAAAATCGCCAACTGGTGAATCATAACTACCATCATCATTCTTTTCAAACAATAACTCGCTACCATCACCATCAATGATAATTACCGACTCATCAGGATTAACAACAATTTCCTGTAAACCAGCTAATCCCCAACCACTACCAAAGGCACTATTTACAGTATTAATATGTAGGAATTTACCCTCAGTGGTAGAAGTTGACCCATTCAACTGATTATTATTTAAACGCAATAAACCAGTAGTCAAATCATAATCATAACGACCAGAAGCGAAAGTTCGTAAATCGGCTTGCAAGGCCGCATCAATCTTGCCACCACCATTAGGAATTGACCAGAAATGTTCACCACCATTTAATCCAAATTCACCACCAGCAAAACCCGGTACTTCTAACTCAAAATCACCCCGTTTAATTGTTAACTCAGCCATCAATCTCAGGGCAGAATCATTCGGTACATCGTTATAACCAAAATGCAAAATTGGTCTAGCATCTGCCCTTTCAGAATCATAATTTAAACTGATACCGCGACTAATTCCTAAAGATTGATAAGGTACTAAATTATGGTTCTCTATCACCGCACCTGAGTGTAATTCTACTTCTGAAGTTCCTGGTGCTGTAGCTTTACATTCATCACAACCATCATCCGGGTTACGATCATCATCTTCAGGGTTATTTGGAGTTGGTGCGGGTGGTGCGAAGAAATGCCAACTACTATTCCGAATACCACCTTCTATAGTTTCAATGACAGTTCCATCAGCGCTAACTCGTCCTATACCCACATTATCAAAATCTCCTGTTTCCGGATTAATAGACCATAAATCCATTTCTGTACCCGGTGCATATCCAGCAAGATTTGGTAAACTCAAAGGTGCAGGATTAGTAAATAGCATTTCCCCTGGTTGAATCGTTACTACCAAATCAGGAAGCAAATTTTCTGGTAATGCAGCAGGAGTCAATTCTGTAGGAACTTCAGTAATGCTTAATTGTCCTGTATAGGGTTGATTTTGTTGATCAAATAAACTATTAGCAAAAACAGTTACAGATGAACCTGGTATAGCTGCACTGGTAACAATTTGGTCAATATTAGGATCAATTGTTTGAGCGTTTTCAATATCAATTGGTGGTAAATAAATGGGACGATCAATAACATTATTTACATTTTCATAAACATCATGTCCCAACACTAAAGGTAATTTTTCGGCAATAGATGGATACACAATATCATCAACTTGTTGACCTGGTTCAATGATCAATGCTGCATCCGCATCTGGTGGTGAAATCAATGTCAAAATAAATGAACCATCTGCATTTGTGGTAGCAGAAATCTCACCGATTTTAACTCTTACTCCCGCTAAAGGTTCTTGGTCAGTATTTTGAATTACACCGCTAATTCTGGTAGTTGTTTCTGGATCAGCAACAACAGATAAATTAAATTCTTTAGTTGTAACTTCTTCGCCATCTCTAGCAACTAAGGTAAAATCGTAACTGCCGATTTGTGAGGGAGATGGTTCAAAAATTAATGTTCCATCGCTGTCTAAACTGCCTATAGGTAGGGTTTCTTCACTTTCAAGGGCAAAATTAGCATTTTTACCAAATATTTCCTGAGATTCCAGTTTTAACTGTTCTCCTGGCATGACAATTAATTGTTCTACTGGTTCATTAATTGGTGCTAACAAATTATCCAGAACATAATTACCCACACTTCTACCAGTTTCCAAACCTTCCAAATTAGCCGAATTAAAATGAATACCTCCATAAATACGACTAATTCCTGCTTCATTAACTGCATCTGTGAAATTATCAAATTCCCGATAAACTCCAGGCATTCCTAAAGAATTAGTAGTAAAGCTGATATTATTACCCAACAATTCTGTTAAGATAACATCCGCAGCACCGCTAAATGTACTATGTCCAGAAACATACTCTGGGAATGGGGGAGTATTAACTAAAGGTATCCAATGAGCATCACTAATTGTATCGGGATTATTATCACTATCTGCATTTTGAATAGCAGTGATTGGTCGCCAGAAATCATAATGATATTTAGCATCCCAAGCCGCAATTCCCGCATCAGCCAAGGAGATATTTAATAATGCAAATACACGAGCATTTTCTACTAAGGAATTATCTGTTTCCGCGCTGATATTTTGGGCGATTTGATTCCAATGTCCAGGAGGTGTAAATGTACCTGCACCATCTTCCCAGAATTGAGCAATTTCTGTTTGGTCTGCGGTTCTGATGGTACTATTAATACTACCTAAATCTTTAACTTGGTTAAATTCGGCTGCATAATCACTACTGTCTAAATCTGGTGTTCCATCAGGACGGAATTGATTACCACTGGTTAACCCAAATGGTGTTACTTGTCCCCAATGTGGTAATAAACCATCAGCAAATTCTGGGGGAGTTGGTTGCCATTCTCCGGGTTCATTTCCTGGTGTATAAGTAACAGTATTATCCCAACCATCTGTACTTCTTAATAATAAGATATCATCAGCTACGGTACGTCCAAATGTAACTCCATTATCTTCTGCTATTCCATCAGTAATTTCTGCTAAAGAAGCGGTTAAAGCATGATCAAAATAGTCTTGTTGTTCAGGATAAAGATTAATTAAAACTTGATGTGCTGCTGCTACTGCTGCTGCTTCTGCTGATGTTTCTGTTGGTGCTGTACCTGTGAAGTAATAGTTTTCGTAAGTTCCAGTAATTGCATTGATAGCATCAAATACAGCAATTTGTGTAATTGCCATATTTCGAGAAGCTTCTGGTGGTGCTGTCTTATCTTCGTAAATAGCATTTAATAAAATCCCATTCCAATCTAAAACTACATCACTGTTATCTTGTTCAACTCGATTGATAATTGTGGTAAATGTGCTGGTATTTCCATCTGTATCTTCTGCTGCAACAGTGAATAAATTATCACCTAATGTTAATACCACATCGGTAAATACAAAATTACCCGCAGCATCAGCGGTAATTGATGTTCCTGTTTGTTGTAAAGTTACGGTAGCATTTGCTTCTGTTTTACCAACAAGATTGACTGTTTCAAAAGTTGTAAAAGAATCACCTATAGGTGCAGAATCAAACATTGTATCCAGCATAAAGCCTGGTGTTTGAATTGCTGAATTCTCTACATTAATGATGACAGTTTGGGTTGTTTCTGTACTATTTCCTGCTATATCAATTGCATTAATAATCAGATGTTGCTGTCCTGATAAATTGGTTAAATCCAATTCAATATCAAATTCACCTGCATCATTTATCGGTACATTAATTTCACTACCGTCACCAAAACGATAATTTAATTTATCTATCTGAGAACCTGTTTCATTCACACTTCCTTGTAATCTTGCACCATTGGTAATTTGTGCATTCTCTTGGGGATTGGTAATATTAATTTGTGGTGCAGTAGTATCAACAATAATTTCTAAATCTACACTATCGCTAATATTTCCAGCTGCATCAATGCTATTAAAGTTTAAATTGTTTACCCCTTCACTGAGAGAAGTTGTAGGTGTAATTTCCCAAACTCCATTAACTGCAATTGCTTGTCCGATTTGTGTTTGTCCATTAAATAATCTAACTGTTGTTCCACTTTCACTTTCACCAACAAAAGTGGGAGTATTATTATTAGTAATTAAATCACTGTCATTTACAATTGCTAATTGATTTGGTGCTTCTGGTTTTGTGGTATCTAAGCTAAATCCTAAATTAAATTCTTCGGAAAGATTACCAAATCTATCTTCAGCTTGTAAAGTTAGTTGATAAGTTCCATCAGCTAATTGTCCACCATTAATTTCGGTAAGTTTATCCTCATCTAAATCAAAACTACCATCAGGGTTTAATTCAGATAAAATATCTACTAAATTACCATTATTTAATTTAGCTTGGAAGGTAACAATATCACTAGAATCACTTAATTGTCCAATAATTCTAGCATTACTACTAATATTATCCGCATTATTTAAACCTGTATCCTCAAATAAGGAAGCAGTAATTTCTGGTGGTGTTAAATCATCATTATTTGTTTGTTGTGCAAAGGTAATAATTTCCTGTCCTAATGGGGTATTAGTCCAATCTCTGTTAGGATTAATTACTTGATTTAATGCTGTTGCACTACCAGTTACACCTTGAATTTGGAAGATGATATCATTATAATCTGCGTCGCTACTACCATCATTTCTTAAATCTTCCCAACCAAATGTTCCTGATACTAATTCTCCTAATTGTACAGCATTATTGGGGTTAGCCGCAGCGAGGGAAAATAAAGGTCTTTTATTACCACCAATGTTAGGATTATTAACTACTTCTTGGACTGTTCCTTGGGGAACTAACATCATTCCTATTCTATCCCCAGGCGTGAAATTATATGTTGTTATTCCTGAATAATCACCTTGGTTTTTATCACTTTCTCCTAATTCTCCGCTAAATTTTGCTCCTTCACTGGGATCTCTAATTACTATATATCCTAAGTTGGAATTACTTAACACTCGATCAGCAGCCTCTTGGATATATTCAGTAGAACCAGGGGTTAAGTTCTCCATTCCTTCTAAGCTGAATACACCCATTTCACTGGTAAAACTACCCGCATCAGCTAGGAAGTTAATGGATATTTCCCCTGTATTATTAACGGTAAATTCTCCAGGATTTTCGGAAAATTCTACATCAATATCTTGACCATTAATATTGATTTGTCCATGATCATTTTCTGATTTTAATGCGGCTATTTTTTCCGGTGTTAAGAATACATTTTGGACTAAGTTGGCAAATAATTCTCCTTCATCTCCAGGTGAGTCAATATCATTTAATTGCGAGTCTATAAAATGTCCGGTTTCTTCTAAAAAGGTATTAATTGCTAGTTGGAAGTTTTCAGAATTAATGATTTCTTGAGCAAGATAAATAGTGTTGGTATTTTCTGCAAAAGCTCCATTATTACCATTTAGTTGTATTTGGGGGACGATTTCAATAATAGGTACAATGCTGCCTGTAATGAGGTTATTTATGGCGGTGTAGGCTGTTTGTATATCTGCATTCTCACCAAATGCAAGTTGTATATCTTGTGCAAAATCAGAAGATGTCAGAAATTGATTAAGAGCGTACTGAGTTCCTGGAAGTATTTCTTGAGATAAGTAGTTGTGAGCGATCGCATTAATTCCATTCAGAGCATTATCACCATGATCCGAATTTTGATGAGTGCTATCCATAGTCCTAACTCTCTATATATTTAATAGGTTGTAGCTAAATTCACAATACTGTTGTTGCAACAAATTTATACTTACATCCGAATATATCCTAAGCACACTTGCACACACAAGACTCTAAGTGTAAAAATTTATATCTTAAATTTTAAAGTTTGTAAAAAAGAATTAAGTAATATATATATCCTCCTATGGATAGGAAGTAATTGGTTTTACTATAAGTAAATGTACTAGCAATGTACTAGCGATGATACGCGATCGCACTATTTATAGTTGTTAAAATGCTTAATTTTATATCGTGTTTACAGAAGGCATTCTTTCTAAACGAACAAAATCATCTGTAATTTCCATTCACCTAAAAAAACGATCACACCCCCAAAAATCAGGAATGCGATCGTTTTTTAGTATTGTGCTAGTTTTTCTAACTAACCAAATGTAACTGACTCAGAATTGTACTCACTAAATTATGAGTGAAAGGTAAACTATCAATCACCATTCCCAAACACAACAACATCATGTAAGAGATGGAATATAAAAACAATTCTCTAGCGACAGTTTTATCTTCTGGGTTTTGCAATAACCGCCAAGACTTATGGATAAATATCCCGCCCAAAGTCAAAGCAATGATCACATAGACAACACCACTGGTGTGCAAAGGATAAAACAGTAACACTGTAGCAGTGACAGTAATGACAGTGTAAAACCAAATTTGGCGTACCGTGGCCTGATCACCAGCAACCACAGGTAACATCGGAATCCCCACCTTAGCGTAATCATCCCGAATCATTAACGCCAAAGCCCAGAAATGAGGGGGAGTCCATAAAAAGACAATGGCAAAAATTAACCAAGCTGCCCAACTTAAAGTATCAGTCACCGCAGCCCAACCGACTAAAGCCGGAATAGCACCCGCAGCACCACCAATGACGATATTTTGAGTGCTGTGACGTTTTAGCCAATGAGTATAGACTAAAACATAAAAAACGATACCAGAAAATGCTAAAAGTGCAGCCAGAAGGTTAGCGAATACCGTCAGGAGAGTAAAAGAACCTACAGCCAGGGCGATCGCAAAAATTAAAGCATCACGGGGCTGCACCCTACCAGAAGGCATAGGACGGTGGCGCGTCCTTTCCATGTCATAATCTATATCTCGGTCATAGATACAATTGATTGTTTGGGCGCTGGCAGCAGCCAAAGTACCGCCAATCAGCGTTACCACCAACAACCAAGGATCTACCTGTCCTTTAGCAGCAATCCACATACTGCCAGAGGTTGTAATCAACAACAACGGAATAATCCGAGGTTTAGTCAACTGGTAGTAACTTTGAATTACTTGGAGAAATGTATTGTGGTGGCGAGAGACATTAGTCTCAATCATGTTGGCTATACTTCCTTTCTCAATTATCAATTATCAGGTGACAGGGAACAGGTGACAGGGAACAGGTGACAGGGAACAGGTGACAGGTGACAGGTGACAGGTGAGAGCTTGCTTACCAATTACCCATTACCAATTACCCATTACCAATTACCCATTACCCATTACCAATTACCCATTACCCATTACCAATTACCCATTACCCATTAGCAGAATTACTAATTGTTCTGTCGCGTAATCCTAGAACCGTAAACACCACCAAAGTGCCTAACAAAGTAGCACCTACAGCTTGGTGAGTGACGGTGAGAGGTTCAACTTGTAGATGTAAGCGGAAAGTGGCAACCCCCAAAAGTAGCTGGAGAATTAACAAACCACCCGCCAGATTTGCTAGTCGTCGTAAAGTTGGATGTAGTGCTGGAATTCGCCAAGAGATCAATACAATTGTCAAAATAGCTAACGTTGGTGGTAGCAAACCAAAAATGTGGCTATACATCACACCACATAATTGATCCCCGGCAAAACATTGATGTAAAGCCCAGCGAGAACCCACCAAAGCACCCAGTAGACTTTGCAGATAAACCAAAATAGCAGCAATTAAACCCAGCCAAGGTAATTTACCAACAGTTCCAGTTCCCTGATAGGGGGTAAGTGCCGTACCAATAACTAGGAGGGTGATAAAAAATAATAATGCCGTTCCCAAATGGGCAGTCACAATATCAAACCGCAACAATTGGGTAACAGTCAGCCCTCCTAACACACCTTGAAAAATGATTAAGAATAGGGCAAAAGTGGCAGCCCAAGGCAACCAATGCGGTAAAACTCGACGATGCCACCAGGATAAACCAGCCAGGGCGATCGCACTAAAACCAATCAAAGCCGCATCCAATCTGTGAAACCACTCCAAGAACACTTGGAGATTCATTTGTTTAGCCGGCACTAATTCCCCATAACACAACGGCCAGTCTGGGCAAGCAAGTCCAGCATTCATCACGCGGGTGGCGCTGCCTATAGCCATCAAAATTAAGGTAGCTATGCAGATTTTCCACACCAAGCGACGAATAACTTCCTTGGGGCTGTTGTGTTGGGCTGCCGCTTCATTTTGTTGTTGTAGGACAAATTCGTTCATCAACGATACCTGATCCCCGCTTGAGGTATATCTTCTTAAAATGTTCTATTTAGCCAAGTTGCATCACTTTAACCGTGATGGAGAGATAGAAAGATAAGTACAGGAAACGGATAGACGAGAGTAAAAATCTCTTAAAAATCTATTTTTACCCCTAAATTCTCAAATCCTGAATTCCTACTCCTAAATTTAACAACTTACGTTATTTGTTCAGTCCAGACCTATTTACACCCTAACCCATGAGCTAGAGTTTCTAGATTGGCTTTCACCTATACTTTGGATCACTTCTGCTAGTTTTAGCTGTAAGATTTAGGTATTTTTTAAGATGTCAATCATTAAATAATGAAAATATTTGAAAATTTCCTCTAATTTCTGAAAACTTTCGGAAATTTTGATGATATTTTAGATATTTCCTATTTTCTCCCACAGATATTACACTCAATAATCTTCTACTCAAGATTGGCAAGTTAATCAAAAAATTTAATAAAGATTTCAGATAGTCAGACTCCATATTTCCCAGGCTGCACTACCTTGGTAAGTGAGTTATTTTGAAATAACGTAGTTAATTCAATTAAGTAAGCCGTGAAAATTCCAAATACAATCTGGACTCTACTCATTGGCATCGTGCTAACTCTAGTCAGCTTCTGGTACGGTCAAAATCACGGTCTGTTGCCCGTAGCAGCATCGGATGAAGCCGTATTGATAGATGGTCTATTCAATGCGATGTTGACAGTTTCTATAGGAATATTTCTAATAGTTGAAGGAGTTTTAATTTACTCAGTAATTAAATATCGTCGTCGTGCCGGTGACAACGAGGACGGACCAGCAATTGAAGGTAATGTCCCTCTAGAAATCCTCTGGACGGCGATCCCAGCAATTATCGTTCTTGGTATTTCTGTGTACAGTTTTGATGTTTACAACCAAATTGGCGGATTGAGTCTTCATGATGGCCATGAAATGCCAATGATGGAAGAATCCATGTCAAAACCAGGTACTGCTATTGCTGCAACTTTAACCAATGCACCAGGCAATTTAGACACCAATGAAGTTGCCCTATTAGCGGAAGCTAATTCCGGTATTGGTACAAGTGAAGATAAAACAGGAGAGTCTCAACCATTAATAGTTGACGTTGCAGCCCTCCAATATGCTTGGCTGTTTACCTACCCAGATACAGGGATACTAACTGGTGAACTTCATGTACCCATCGGTCAAGAAGTACAACTGAACATGAAAGCTAATGATGTCATTCATGCTTTCTGGGTACCAGAATTCCGTCTTAAACAAGATGTGATCCCCGGTCGAGAAACACAAGTTCGCTTCACAACCAGAAAAATTGGTCAATATCCCCTCATTTGTGCTGAACTCTGTGGCCCATACCACGGTGCGATGCAAAGTCAGGTAATTGTTGAGTCCCAAGCGGATTTTGATAGTTGGATGCAATCACAGCAAGTTGCCAGTAAAGAAGACTTGACTCAAGCAGTGGCTATCAATCCCCAAGAATTATCAGCAGATAAATTTCTCGCTCCCTACACCCACAATATGGGTATTCATTCAGAAATGTTGCATCAAATTCAACATTAGTCAACGGCTAATGACTAATGACCAATGACCAATGACTAATTGACTATGACACAAGCACAATTACAAGACACTACTAATATTCCCATTTCCCATGAAGACGAAGGGGAAAGAAAATGGTGGGAATTTTTTACCTTTAATACCGACCATAAGGTAATCGGTATTCAATATCTAGTTACATCATTCGTTTTTTACTGCATCGGCGGTGTGATGGCTGATTTGGTGCGGACGGAATTACGTACCCCAGAGATAGATTTTGTCACCCCGGAAGTTTATAACAGTCTGTTTACACTCCACGCCACAATCATGATTTTTCTGTGGATTGTCCCAGCCGGGGCGGGTTTTGCTAACTATCTCATCCCCTTGATGATTGGGGCTAGGGATATGGCTTTTCCCCGGTTGAATGCTGTGGCTTTTTGGATGATCCCCCCAGCAGGTATATTACTTACCCTGAGTTTGGCGGTGGGTGATGCACCGGATGCTGGTTGGACTTCTTACCCGCCTTTGAGTTTGGTAACTGGTCAAGTGGGTGAGGCAATTTGGATTATTAGTGTCCTACTTTTGGGTACATCGTCAATTTTGGGGGCAATTAATTTTATTGTCACAATCCTGAAAATGCGTGTTCCCAGTATGGGTATCTATCAAATGCCTTTGTTTTGCTGGTCAATGTTGGCGACTTCGGCTTTAGTTTTGCTTTCTACTCCTGTTTTAGCTGGGGCGCTAGTTCTGTTGGGTTTTGATTTGATTGCTGGGACAGCATTTTTTAATCCTAGTGGTGGCGGTGATCCGGTAATTTACCAGCATATGTTCTGGTTTTACTCTCATCCGGCGGTTTACATTATGATTTTGCCTTTTTTTGGGGCAATTTCCGAAATATTACCAGTTCATGCCCGTAAACCAATTTTCGGTTATAAGGCGATCGCCTATTCTTCTATGGCAATCAGCTTTTTAGGCTTAATCGTCTGGGCGCACCATATGTTTACCAGTGGTATCCCTGGTTGGTTACGGATGTTCTTTATGATCACGACGATGATCATTGCTGTTCCTACCGGGATCAAAATTTTCGGTTGGTTAGCAACTATTTGGGGTGGGAAAATCAGCCTCAATAGTCCGATGATTTTTGCTATGGGTTTCTTAGGAACTTTTGTGATTGGTGGGATTAGTGGTGTGATGTTGGCATCAGTCCCTTTTGATATCCACGTTCACGATACCTATTTTGTAGTCGCTCACCTCCACTATGTCTTGTTTGGCGGGAGCGTTTTAGGCATTTTCTCCGCTATCTATCATTGGTTTCCAAAGATGACGGGACGAATGATGAATGAATTTTGGGGTAAGGTTCACGCAGTTTTAACCATTGTTGGTTTAAATATGACTTTTTTACCCATGCACAAGTTAGGCATGATGGGTATGAATCGCCGTATTGCCCAATATGACCCTAAATTCACTTCTTTAAATGAAATCTGCACTTATGGGTCTTATATCCTGGCAATTTCAACCTTACCTTTTATTATCAATGCCGTCTGGAGTTGGTTATACGGTGAAAAAGCACCTAATAATCCTTGGCGTGCGCTGACTTTAGAGTGGATGACTTCTTCACCACCAGCAATTGAGAATTTTGAGAAACTTCCAGTTTTAACTACTGGCCCTTATGACTACGGTGTAAAAGAGAAACAGGTGACAGTTGACAGGTGACAGGTGACAGGGTGATGGGGAGTTGGGGAGGAAATTAATTCTTTACCTATTTCTTTATTCGCCGTTCCCTGTTCCCTGTTCCCTGTTCCCTTCTTTATCAATTACCAATTTAAAAATTCATGCAAAGTCAAACAATTGACACCGCGAAACTTGAAGAGAATCATCATGTAGCAGCTTCAGCCCACGAAGCACATCCAGATCATCGTTTGTTTGGTTTGGTGATGTTTCTGATTGCTGAAGGGATGATTTTTGTAGGAATGTTCGGTGCTTATTTAGCTTTCCGTTCTACTTTACCTGCTTGGCCACCGGAAGGTACACCAGAGTTAGAACTTTTGTTACCTGGTGTGAATACGAT
The DNA here is from genome assembly GCF_038050375.1 of Okeanomitos corallinicola TIOX110. Classification (NCBI taxonomy): domain Bacteria; kingdom Bacillati; phylum Cyanobacteriota; class Cyanophyceae; order Nostocales; family Aphanizomenonaceae; genus Okeanomitos; species Okeanomitos corallinicola. The sequence continues at coordinate 2,674,461 of NZ_CP150886.1, forward strand.
CAATTTGATCGCCAGCAGTTTTGTCATGCACAATGCTGATACAGCAATCAAAAAGAATGATGCTAAGGGAATGCGGATCTGGTTAGCTATTACTGCGGCTATGGGTGCGATTTTCTTGGTCGGTCAGGTGTATGAATATACCCATCTGGAATTTGGTTTAACTACCAATTTGTTCGCTAGTGCTTTTTATGTGTTGACTGGGTTTCACGGTTTGCACGTAACTATCGGTGTTTTAGCGATTGTGGCGGTGTTATGGCGATCGCGTACTCCCGGACACTACAGCAATGAACACCATTTTGGCATTGAAGCTGCTGAATTATACTGGCACTTTGTAGATGTAATCTGGATCGTTTTGTTCGGATTACTATATTTACTGTAGGTATTTATTACTTAGGTATTCACTCCACCTGAATAATTTACAAACCCCCAGCCAGGGGTTTTTTTATTGTTAAATGATGTATTGTATGTAGGGCTTGCTGTTCGCGGAGCGTGCCGTCAGGCATATAAATCTCAAAACATTACAGGTAAACGATTTTAGCGATTTTGACTTTCAAAAAATGCAAGCTTTGATGAGGTGAGAACTGAAAAACCTTGCATTTAATTCCTGCTTCAAGGAAAAATAGTTCCCATCCAACTCTTGAAACTGTCACCTGTCACCTGTCACCTGTCACCTGTCTCCACGACAAGACTTTTATGGCTACGCCACGCTCCGCGAACAGCAAACCCTATGTAACAAAATGTAAAATTGCTAAAAACCTCTTCCCTCCCGCCTCCTGCCCCCTGCCTTGCCATAACGACAATTTTTAACGCTCACCTACTTATTTAATTTAAGAATAACTGCGGTTAACCTTAACTCTTATTAGCTCTTTCATATTGACGACGGTTTAGTAATTCTAGTTGTCCACCATATTCTTGAATCCAGGCAATTTGGCGGATGTAAAGTCCACGGAAGATATTAGCAAATAAAAGCGTAAAAATAGCTACAATCAAACCCGATGCAGTGGATACTAAAGCCTCACTAATCCCAGATGTAACATTAGCTGTTTTAGTGCCACCAATATTACCAATATCCAAAGAAGCAAAGGAAGTAATTAAACCCAAAACAGTACCAAGCAGTCCCAATAGAGGGGCAAGACCAATAATAGTATCAAAAATATTTTGAAATCTTTTCAGTAAGGGAATTTCTCCTTGTGCTTCACTTTCTAAAGCCAAGCGAAATTCTTCTGGGGTGGGTTCTTCTAATTCCAAAGCGGCTAAAAAAATCCGAGCGATGGGTAAATCAGCATTATTTTGTAAAATATCTAAAGCACTAACTACATTACCTTGACGATAGAACTTTAGGACTTCCCGAACGACTTGCTGTTGACGACCACTAATTTTGAACCAAAAAGTAATTCGTTCCAGAATTAATGCCACTGCTAGGACAGAAAAAAACAGTAGTGGCCAGATAACTATGCCACCGGCTGTCAATAAGTTACTAATGTTCATGTTTTGAATCTGCCATTGCGGCTAAAAACTGTTTAATTATGGTGATTAGTTGCTTGAGTTTAACAGGTTTTGTGAGATATTCTGTTGCACCAGCAGCTAGACATTTTTCTTTATCACCTGGCATTGCTAATGCCGTCAAGGCGATGATAGGAATATTAGCAAAATTGTGATCTAGTCGAATTTGTTCGATAGCTTCTAAACCATGAACTTCTGGCATTTGAATATCCATTAAAATTAAATCAGGAAATTGGCTTTTTGTTAGTGCGATCGCTTCTCTACCATTTTTGGCGACAATAATGCGGTATCCTGAAACTTCTAAATAATTAGAGATAGTAAAAATATTGGCTTCATTATCTTCCGCTAGTAAAATTAGGGGTGATTTTTTGGGACTTGAATAAAGGTCGGAGTTGAAATCAGATGATGTTTGACTTACTATTTCAGAGGTAATCTCACATAAATTAGTACAAGGTAAAAATACTGTAAAACAACTACCGACACCTACGGTGCTGTCAACCCTGACTTCACCACCATGTATTTCTACAATTCGCTTGACTAAAGATAATCCTAAACCAGTACCATTATATTGACGGTTTAAAGCACTATCTATTTGTACAAACGGCTGAAATAGTTTATGAAGATTTTCAGTGGCAATGCCAATACCAGTATCAATGACTTTAATAGCAATAAAACTTTTACAGGATGTAATTTCTGTTTCTGAAGCTATGGATTGATATGTTACTTCTAAGGTAATTTTGCCACCTTCTGGAGTAAATTTTACAGCGTTATTGAGTAAGTTAATTAAAACTTGGCGAATACGCCGCTCATCTACGAAAATTTCTGGAAGATTAGGTTGAATTTTGACTTCTAGTTGAATGATCTTTTGAAAGGCTTGTTGTTTAATAAATGCCAAACTAGATTGACAGACTTGTCTGATGTTTGTCGGTGTGTATTGTAATTCAATTTGCCCAGCTTCTATTTTTGATAAATCTAGGATATCGTTAATTAGTTCTAATAAATGTTTGCCGCTACGTTCAATCGTTTCTAAACCATGTCTTTGTTTTTCATTAATGCCTCCATAGGCCAAATCTTGTAAACCTTCTGAGATACCGAGAATAGCATTGAGGGGGGTGCGTAGTTCATGACTCATGTTAGCGAGAAATTCATCTTTGAGTCTGGTCGCGCGGGCGAGTTGTTCATTAAAAGCTGCTAGTTGTTTATTGTTTTCTTGGAGTTGAGTTTCTACTTGTTTGCGTTGACTAATATCGGATACTCTGACCAGGTTCATTTTTTGATTACCGATGGTAATTTCCTTGGCTGCTATGCTGCCCCAAAATAAATTTCCTGCCAAAGTTTTGTATTCTATTTCCCGACTCCAAACCCCATAGATGTTCATTTCATCCATAATTGCCTGGATTTCTGTGGGGGTAAATTGCTGTTTTTGTAGTGTATGTCCTTCAATATTAATGAGGTCGTTTTTACTGTTAGCGGCGAACATTTCTACTGCCCTTTGATTACAGTCTATGGTTTTTACGGTTTCTATATCCACTAAAAATAGAGCATCGGCTGATTCATTAAATACTGCTTGGAGTAAGTCTCGACTGCGGATAATTTCTGCTTCTGCTAGTTCACGTTCGTGTAGGGCGGCTTGTTGTTCTGTAATATCAACTAAATAACCAATGATTTCTACGGGTTTTCCAGCTTGATCGCGCAGGAGACGGAATTCATCTTCTATCCACCGATAATGACCATTTTTGTCACAGAAGCGATATTGATAGAGGTGATATTCCTGTGTTTCTAAATGGGATAGCTGTGTAAATAGTTCAGTTAAGTCGTCTGGATGGATGCGATTTAACCAAAAATCTGTTTCTTCTAACCATTGCTGTGCTGTGTAGCCAAGAACATGATGGACATTGTCGCTGATGAAGGTGGCTTGAAATTTTTGGGATGGTTGACAGGTATAAATAACTGCTGGACTACCTGAGAGAACAAATTGTAGACGTTCTTTGAGGTGTTGATTTTCTAGTTCTTCTTGTTTGCGATCGCTAATGTCAAAGTTAAGGCCGATCATCCGTTGTGCTTTTCCCTGCTGGTCACGCTGAATCAGAGAATAGGCTTTAATGTATTTGATTTGACCATCTGACCAAACAATTCTAAATTCTTCTTCAAAGTCTTTTTTACCTTCAATAGCTTCCTGGATCGCAAGGCGACAAAGTAAAATATCATCGGGGTGTATTCGGGCTTCCCAGTCTTGGTAATTACCTGTAAAGTCTGAGGGTTTGACTCCATAGATTTGGTACATTCGGTCATCCCAGATGAGACAGTCATTGACTATATCCCAGTCCCAGATACCAATTTGGGCTGATTTGATAGCTAGATCCAGTCGGTCTGAAAGGTTACGGAATGCAATTTCTATCTGTTTACGTTCACTAATGTCAATAATTAAGCCATCCCATAAAATATCACCGTTGGCTTGTTTTTCTGGTTGAGAGCAACCCTGTATCCATTTGAGTTGACCGGATGGGGTAATGATTCTGCCTTCCCATGACCATTGTTCTAGGTGAGTGGCTGAATGGCTAATAGATTCAAATAAGACAGGGATATCTTCTGGATGACCTAAATAAAATAAGTTATCGGCATTTTCCAGCACTGTAGCTGGTTCTATTTCATAGATTTCTTTACAGCGATCGCTCATATAAATAAATTCATGAGAACCGTCTGGATGGAGAACATATTGATACATTACCCCAGGGAGATTACTGGCAATGCGTTGGAATCGTACTTCATTTTGGCGTAATGTTTTTTCTGTTTGTTTGCGTGCGGTAATATCTCGATCCATGCCGCGATAGCCACAAAATTGGTTATTTTCGTCAAAAATGGGAACTCCGCTGGTTTCTAAAATAATTAATCTGCCATCTTTATGGAGGTTAGTGTTTTCTAAACATTGAAAGGGAGCTTGGACTGAAGCGAATTTTGTAAACTCTACCAATACTCTTTCGGCTTCATCTGGTGGCATAAAATCAAAGGGTGTTTTTCCTAATATCTCTGCGGGTGTATATCCCAAAATATGAATAATTTGTGGACTAGCGTAGGTGTAAATGCCAAATTCGTTGACTTCCCACACCCAATCACTGGATGTTTCTACCAAATTACGGAAGCGTTTTTCACTTTGTCTGAGTTCGGCTGTACGTTGACTAACTTGGGTTTCTAAGGAATAATTCTGTACAGATAGGATATGTAGTAGGCGATCGCGTTCCTGTTCTGCTATTTTATGTTCGGTGATGTCTTGGGCTATTGCACCAATACGATAGATATTGCCATTACTATCGTTGATGGGGAAGCATCGTCCCCATATCCAACGAATTGATCCATCGGCTCGAATAATACGGTACTCGGCGTTTACAAATTCCTTTTTACTAATGTTTTGATATTTACTATTAACGGATTGAATATCATCTGGGTGGATACTATCTTTCCATGAATTAGGGTTTTCATATAAGCTTTCCAGGGAATGTCCCCATATTTCTGTATATGCTGGGTTCACATAGAGTAATTGTCCAGATTCCACCTGACGCACCAGTATGACTTCTCGGCTGTTTTCTGCAAACTGTCGAAATCTCTCTTCACTTTCCCTAACTGCATTTTCTGACTGTTTGCGTTCGGTAATATCTTGAGTCATGATCATTCCTGCCACGACATTACCATACTGATCTCGGACAGGAATGTTATGTGTGATGTAGAGACGATCGCTATAAGCAATTTCAGATATTTTTGTTTCTCCTGCTAATGCTTGCTGTAAGTCAGGAGCAATAATTTCACATATTTCTGGTGTAAAAATTTCCCAAATTGTTTTTCCTTCCATTTCTGCTTTGTTCAAACCTACGGTGGCAAGTCCTAAACCCCCTACCAGTAGGTATCGCAGGTCATGATCAAATAATACTACTGCACCGTTGGGAAAGTTATCTACTAAGGTACGATAAAGTTGCTCACTTTGCCTCAACGCTTGTTCTGTTTTTTTTCTACTACTAATATCTGTGATAGTACCTACATAACCGATGATTTTGCCTGTGGAGTCTTGTTCTGGAACTGCTTGTCCAAACACCCAGTTTTCTACTCCATCTGATGCTTGAAAACGATATTCTAAACAGAAGATTTTACCTGTTTTTACCAGAAGACTCCATTCTGTTTCTACTATTTCTCTGTCTTCTGGGTGCAATGCTTTTTTCCACCCATTTCCTGCTGCTTCTAAAAATGTTAATCCTGTAATTGCACACCATTTAGGATTAACGTACAAAAAATTTCCCTGACTATCAGCACGGTAAATCCCCACAGGGGCTGAGGTTGTCAATGCTGCATATCTTCCTTCACTTTCTTGTAATGCCTGTTCTATTTCTTTCCGTTCTGTAATATCTTCATAGCTGCCTAAAATACCAATAATCTCACCATCAGGGTTTTGCAATGGGATTTTATTAGTATGTATATATCTGGAAATGTTGCCGATTTTTGTGATTTTTTCTTCGATCTTAAATTTGGGTTGGCCAGACTCTATAACGATGCGATCATCTTGTTGATAAGATTTTGCCTGTTCTTGCCATGGCATATCAAAGTCTGTTTTACCAATGATTTCTGCGGTGGAAGATAATCCAGCATCTAATAGTAGTTGACGGTTGCAACCTAAAAAGTGACTATTTTTATCTTTCCAAAATATAGCCATTGGTAAACTATCCATGACTACCTGCAAAAGCATTTGACTTTCTTGAAATGCCTTTTCTGTTTGTTGATAAATCATGGCATTTTCTTTGACTGTGGTAATGTCTCTGGCTGCCCAAATTACTGCTTCTGTGGAAATTGGGGAAACTTTGGCACTAAACCAAACTCTTTTTTTGTTAATCTGTAAGCTATATTCACATTCTGAAGTTTGTTGCGTTTTTAAAGTTTCTTTAATTAAATTCACAAACTGCTCTGCTATCTGACTAGGAAAAATTTCATAAACTGTTTTACCTAGTAACTCTGTAGCTGGTTTATAAAGTTTTTCTGCTGCGGTGGGAGCAATTTTTAGATAGCGTCCCTGTTGATCTAAGACTAAAATTACATCTACCATGGCATTAAAAAGTCCCCGCAGTTCTGTTTCTGAAGTTTGCAGGTCTGTTAGCACTTTTTGGTGTTCCTTTTCCAGACATTTTTTTGCGGTAATATCTCGCCCTTCTGGAATCAGCATGACTACTTTTCCGGTTTCATCTTGCAGGGGACGTAGAGAAAAATCTATGGTGGCTATCTGACTTCCTGCACCTAAAATGTCTACTTCGTAACGGATAAATTCACCTTGAGCAGCCAGGGCGATCGCTTGTTTTAATTCCTTTTGCGTTGCTGTGGAAATTGTCCACCAGTAAGTTTCCCAAAATGGTTTATTAACAACATCTTCTAATTCTAAACCGCCGAATTTTAAGGCTTTTTGGTTGACTTCTAATAAAATTCCTTGAGTTGTCAATAGTCCGATAAATTGAAAGCTATTATTGAAAATAGCTTGAAATCTCCTCTCACTGGCTTGTACTTTTTCTTCTAATATAAGATTGCTATTTTGAAGATTTTTATACAGTTCTGCTTGTTTAATGACTAGGGCTAAATGTACTGAAAGTTGCTGAAGTAAATCTATTTCATATTTTTTCCATTCACGGGTACTGCTGCATTGATGAGCAATTAATAAACCCCATAAATATTCTCTACCTTTATGATTTTGTTGCTTATTGTTTGGTTCTTGAGTTAATATAATTGGCACAGTTAAATGAGCTTTAACTTGATATTGTTCCAGTAAATTAATATGATATTCTGTTAATCCGGCATCATAAATATCATTGATTACTTTGATTTTTCCTTGTAGATAATCTTTTCCTTGCTTTGCTTGAAAGTTATTATCTTTAACTTGATTATTTATGAATTTTTGACAATTTTGTACCACTGATTCTGCGATAATTTCACTATTCATTTGATGATCAAATCTGTAGACTATCACTCGATCGGCAATTAAAAACTGCTGTACTTCTGCTACTGCTGTTTGTAGAATTTCTTGTAGATTTAAACCCTGACGAATACGCAGTAGGATACTTGATAGTAATTGTTGTTGTCCTTCTTGTATCCGCAGTTGTTTTAATAATTGATTTTTCTCTAATATTTTATGAATAGAACTGCAAAGTCTGTAAGCAGTCATTTTACTTTTAACTATATAATCATCAACTCCATTTTTCATGGCTTCCACTGCTATGGTTGCGTCATTATGTTCTGCTACCATGATGACTGGAATTTCTGACTGCTCAGATTTTAACTGGTTAATAAATTCTAATCCATCTAAGTCTGCTAGTTGATGGTTGATGAGTATTAAGTCTGGTGTAGTTTTTAGTAGTTGGTTGAATGCTTCTGCTGCTGTTTCTACTTCAATAATATTATAAGTGGCAAATCTATCTTCACTTAAATAGTGGCAATATAGCAACCTATCTTCTGGCAAATCTGCCAAAATCATGATTGAGTAATGGTATATTGCCATAGAACCTCATTAGTAATTGTTAACAGTTAGGTGTACATTAGCATAAGTGCTATTTTTAAGGTATCACACTTGACAATTACTCACAATCATAAAACATTATCTATTTTCAGTAGTCAATTTTATACTTTTACTACTGCTTTTGAAAGTTAATATTCTCTGTTGAGTTCCTCAATTTACTTTTGCTACTACATCTACTCCATCACTTTTTAGTTTTCCATCTTCCATATAAATGATGCGATCTGCTATATCTAAAATCCGGTTATCGTGGGTAACTAGCAAAATTGTGCAAGCTTGTTCTTTGGCTAATTTTTGCATTAATTCTACTACATCACGTCCAGATTGTTTATCTAAAGAAGCGGTGGGTTCGTCTGCTAATACTATTTGGGGATGACTAACTAAAGCTCTGGCGATCGCTATTCTTTGTTTTTGTCCTCCTGATAAATCTTCTGGATAGTAATCTATTTTATCTCCTAAACCTACTGCTTCTAACATGACTTTGGCTTTGGCGTTAATATCTTGGTTGAGATATTTATCATGCAATTCTAAGGACATTCGCACATTTTCTTTGGCTGTTAAAAATGTCATTAAGTTATGGGCTTGAAAAATATAACCGATTTGCCGACGCAATTTAGTTAATTTATTTTTACTTGCTCCTAATATTTCCTGATCTAATATTTTCAAACTCCCTTCTTGAGCAGAACGTAAACCACCCATCAATGATAATAAAGTTGTTTTACCTGATCCAGATGGCCCTGTCATAATCACTATTTCTCCAGATTTTATTTCCAGGTTAATATTAAATAAAACCTGTTTTTTTAATGTTCCTGTGCCAAAATAATGATTAATATTAGCAACTTTAATCACGGTTTTAGCTGTTGTTAATGATTGAGAGTAAGTGTCTAACATGATTTCTTGATAGTAATTTATAGTAATTTTCTCAAAGTTAAATTTGGGCTGATTTTAAAAAATTTCCGCAGGATCAGCAGAGCGTAATTTCCGCAAAGCGATCGCCCCAGAAACACTACACATAATTACAGTTAAAATAAATACTGTTACTGCCCGATCTACTTTCATGGAAATGGGTAACATGGTAGCAGCAAAGGTAAGTTGATATAATCCAAAGGATAGAAAAAATGCAGGTAAATAACCTAAAATAGCTAAAACTAAAGCCTCTTGAATTAAAACTCCTAACAGATAGTTATCTGTATAACCCATTGCTTTGAGAGTTGCATATTCTGGTAAATGATCGGAAACATCAGCATAGAGAATTTGGTAAACAATAACTATACCCACAATAAATCCTACTGCTACACCTAAACCAAAAATAAAACCAATTCCTGTACCATTTGCCCAATAATTTTTTTCTTTTTGAGCAAAATCTTCTGGTGTTCCCACTTCTACAAAGGGATTTTTAGGATCAGGATTTAATCCTATTCTTAATATTGCTTTGATTTTTTCAACATCTGCGCCTGGTTTGAGATTGATTAAACCTACTTCAATTTGTTCTGGTTTCCTATTCGGAAATAAATTCAAAAATGTAGAATGACTAGTAATAACATTACCATCAGCAGCAAAGGAAGCACCATTACTAAATACACCTTTGACGTTAACAGCTTTGCTATTTAGTTCTGTTTGAAAAGTGCCAGTTTTTTGAAAAATATCCCCTACCGCACCATATTCTGGACGGCCAGCTTGATCAAACATTACCTGATGCAATGCTTTAAGCTCATCTTTTTTTTGTTGTACTTCTGGAAATTTCAAGCCTGGTTGATTTGGATCTACACCCCACACTAAAATAGCTCTATCAATGCGTGTTTTGGGGTTGCGCCATTCTCCCGTACCAATATAAACAGAATTAACTGATTCTATCCCATCATAACTTAATGTTTGATAAAGCTTTTGCCGCGAAAAACTTTTCACTGAAAATAAAGTATTAAACTGGGGATTAATTAATACTAAATCTGCTGATAAATTTCGATGCGGTTGAATGGCAGCATCAAATAATGCACTTTCAAAACCCATCTGAATAAATATCAGCATATCAGCAAAAGTGATTCCTGCAACAGCCACGGCTAACCGGGTTTTCTCTTTCATTAGCTGTCGCAAAGCTAAAGGTGTTTTTCGGAATAGTTTATTGGTCATTAGTTATTAGTTATTAGTCATTAGTTAATATAGGACTCCTATTTGAATTTTGATAGCTTGCGTGGCGTAGCCATACAAAATTAGGTATTGTAGGGTGTGTTAGAACGGAGTTCGTAACGCACCATTATCAAGGGTTTGGTGCGTTAGCGATAGCTTAACGCACCCTACGTATCTTTTCAAGAATCAAATATTATTCCTATAGTTATTAGTTGTTAATCATTAGTTATTGGGAATTCTTAAAAGTGAAGAATTACAACTCAATAGCTGTTTGTACTTGTAAATTAGTTAAATTGGCAACTTTTTTACTGTCTTCAGAATTCAGACGAATTTTTACTTCTATAACTCGACTATCTAAATTTTCTCCTGGTTGGTTACTAAACACATTTTGACGATTAACTTGTAAACCAATTTGTGTAACTTTTCCCCTCAATTCACCGGTAAATGAAGGACTGCGAATAATAGCATTTTGCCCTAGTTTGATTTTACTGATATCTGTTTGATAAACTTCCGCTACTGCTAACATTTGCTCAGTTTGTGCAAAGTCTGCAATACCAGATTCACTGATTTTTTCACCAATACGAGTATGTATTTTGAGTATTTTTCCTGTCATGGGAGCGCGAATAAATGCTGCTTCTAAGTCGGTTTTGGCACGATTTAAATTAGCGATCGCACTGTCTACTTCTGTTTTTGCTAAATTCACATCTACAGGACGAATTTCGGCAATGCTGTTCAGTGTGGCTTGCGCTTCATTAATTTGTTTATTACTGGTTTTATTAATTCTATTTAATGCTACTTTCGCTGCTGCTAATTGTTTACTTGCTGTGGTATTAATGCGGTTCAGAACTGCCTGGGATTCACTTAATTGTTGTTTAGCAGTTTCTAGATTTAAAAGTTTACTATCAATTAAAGAATTAGACACTGCTCCTTCTGCATATAATTTTTGATAACGTTGATATTCTGATTCAGCATTATTCAGTTCTGCGGTTAATTTGTTAATTGTTGCTTGTTGGGCAATTCTATCACCTTGCCATTGTGCTTCTATCTGGGCAATATTCTCTTGTTGGGCATTTTTATCACCTTCATATTGGGCTTTTATTCTTTCTAAATTAGCTGTTTGTGCCTGAATATCTCCCAATTTAGCCCCGGCTTTAATTTGCTCTAGTTTAGCTGTAGCAACTCTGACTTCCTTTTCTGCCTGTAAAACAGCATTTTGCAATTTGTCTCGTGAATCTAAAATGGCAATTATTTCTCCTGTTTTTACTATGTCACCTTCTTTAAATAAAATTTTTGCTACCCTATCTCCATCTAATGCTAAAGGTGCTGATAACTTAATAACTTCCGTAGCTGGTTCTAGTCTACCTAATGCTGTGACTTTACTAGGAATAGGAGTAGTTTCTGTTAATTCTCCTGTCGTAGCATTGCTAACTTTACTAAATCTAGAAACTCCATAAACTGCAATGCCAGATGTAATTGTAGTAGCTACTAAAACTAAGGCAATTAAACCTGGATTGGCAGGTTTAAATAATAACTTATAATTCATAATTATTCCCTAAATGAAAAACCTGTGGCTAATTAATAAAACTCACTATTTTTCTGTAAATAAGCTGTCAACATTTCTCCTAGAAGTTGGCATTGTTCCAGAAAGTTTATGGTTTCATCACCCCATAATTTTTCTAGAATTACTCCATTCACGAAACTCAATACAAATGAGGCTAAAACTTGATTTTCAATTCCCAAAAATTCACAGGTTGCTTGTTGATATCTTTTATTGGCACGTTTGAAAACTGTGCTGTTATTAAGCATGATTTTTGAGTCTTGGTTTTGATAAAAATCAACCCATACATAGGTCCACTTGATCAGGTAATCTTCATTTTTGACTAGATAATTACCCAAGGCTGTCATCATTTCTGGGAGGTTATTTTTTCCTCCTAATTCTGCTAAGGCTGTAATGACATCCTGCTCACTAATTTCTGCTACCAATTGTTCAAATAAAGCTTGTTTACTAGGAAAGTAGTGATATAGCGTACCCGTAGAAACGTTTAAACCTTGAGCAATTTGCCGCATGGTGATTGCCCCATAACCTTTTTCGGCAAATAAGTCAAAACATTTGACAATTAGTTCTTTGCGGTATTGTTCATGGTCTACGATTTTGGGCATGGGTGAGCTTTTTTATATCGAACGATTGTTATTAATTAATATAACAAAATATTAACAGAGTTGTCAAGTCGTGAGGGGTTGAGAAATAAATTCATAATTTCAGTAATTACCGTATTTTATCGTTAAATAGGAGACATTAAATTTAGGTTCACAAATTTTAGATATTTTTGGGAAAATTCTGTAGTTGTGAGTGTATCTAACCAGACATTGGCGGGTAATCCACAAATGGCTTAAAAGCTGACAATGCTAGAATTAAGCAACAAAAGCTGTCGAACAAATATCTACATTAGTAATAACTCTAAATATTGTTTCAGATAAGAAAAATGAAAAACCAACCACAAGATCAGGAAAACTTATTATCCAAAAGACATGATCAAGCAGCATGGAAAAAAGCAGCAGCTTCTTTCTCTTTGGTGCTGCTGGGATCAGGGATGACCTTTGCCGGTGGCTATTTAGCAGATAACCAACAGCAAGTAGCTGAAACTGCCTCTAGACTGGCTGTAGAAAAGGTAAATGCAGCCACACCATTACCAGGCAATACCGATCCCAATTTCATTACCAGAGTTGTAGAGAAAGTGGGGCCTGCGGTGGTGAGAATTAACTCTTCTCGCACAGTGAAAGCTGAACTACCGGAAGAGTTTAATGATCCCTTTTTCCGGCGCTTTTTCGGTTCAAAAATTCCCTTAGAAGGAGAAAATCGAGTAGAAAGGGGGACTGGTTCAGGTTTTATTATTAGTAACAATGGACGTATTCTTACCAATGCTCATGTGGTAGATGGTGCGGATACTGTGACTGTCACCCTCAAAGACGGACGTACTTTTAACGGTAAGGTGATCGGAAGAGATGAATTAACGGATGTAGCTGTGGTAAAAATTGAGGCAAACAACTTACCTACAGTAGCTTTGGGTAATTCAGATACACTACAACCAGGACAATGGGCGATCGCAATTGGTAATCCCTTGGGTTTAGATAACAGTGTAACCACGGGAATTATCAGTGCAACAGGGCGCACCAGTAATCAAGTAGGTGTTCCTGACAAAAGAGTTCAATTTATTCAAACCGATGCAGCAATTAACCCTGGTAATTCCGGTGGTCCGTTGTTAAATGCTCGTGGAGAGGTGATTGGCATGAATACAGCCATCATTCGCGGAGCGCAAGGTTTAGGGTTTTCTATTCCCATCAACACTGCCCAAAGAATTTCTAATCAATTGATTACTACTGGTAAAGCTCAACACCCCTATCTAGGTATTCAGATGGTGGGTTTAACGGCTGAATTAAAACAACGAATTAACTCAGATCCCAACAGTAATTTAACGGTAAGTGATGATCAGGGTGTATTAATTGTCAAAGTTATGCCCGACTCACCCGCAGCTAAAGCCGGAGTACGTGCTGGGGATGTGATCAAAAAGCTGAATGGTCAATCAGTTGTTGATACGAATGCTGTACAAAGAGCGGTGGAAGAAACACAAGTTGGGGGTAATGTGCGCTTAGATTTGCGTCGCAACGGCAAAAATATTAACATTGCTGTCAAACCCGGTACTTTCCCCACAAACCTTCAATAATATAGTAGGTGACAGGTGACAGGTGACAGGTAACAGGTGACAGGTAACAGGTGACAGAGCTAGAAGTCTTTCAGTGTCTAAGTTTTAGTTCTGCTTAATGTCTTAACTGCCTTGTCCATTGCTATAAATAGGAAGGACTTGATGAATAAATCTAAAAGCCTTACAAGTAAAAGGGTTTAACTCTTGTCCTGACTCCTGACTCCTGACTCCTAACTCCTAACCCTAAATAAAAAAATTGGGGCGGGGTAATCCCGCCTCAAAATTGAAGTTGTAAGGAATATTAAAAGTTTAAACAGTAGGAAATACTCAAAGCAAATATAGTCAAAAGTAACGGAATTACTGTGTGGGCTTCCAATTGCCTATTTTTCAGAATTTTGAAACAAGATATGGGAATAATTAAAGGCCAGAAGATAGTAGTTATTAAAGACATCACAAAGGATAAAAATTTCTCTTCTGGGGTAGAGGCAGGTTGTCGTAGGGAAAAGCGAAACCAATTGGAAAAGAAATAGCAAGTCATTAGTGAATAAGTAATCACTAAAGTCAATTGGATTTTAGTCACTTTTAGCACTCCTTATTACCTATGATGAACAGGGGCTTAATATTGAGAACTAGATGAAGTGCGATAACTGTAACCTATATTAGAATCTTTTTGGATGTATTGTTTAATATTATCAAAATCCATGAAGTAATCAGCAACATCAATGAGGTTATCGCTAGTCATACCTTGCAGTCCAATCACTTCTACTCTAGATCCTAATCTACTGACTGCATTAACAGCATAAGCTAAATCACCATCTCCACTGACTAAAACTGCTGTATCGTAGTATGGAGCTAGAGTAATCATATCTACGGCAATTTCGACGTTTAAATTGGGTTTTTTACCATTTTCTGGCACTGCAAGTATATCTTTCGTAACTACACGATATCCATTACGACGCATCCACAGGAGAAAACCCTGTTGTTTTTCTTTACTAGCATCAACTCCAGTGTAAAAGAAGGCACGCAAAAGGCGAGAAGTTTGAGTTAAACGACACAGTAATTTAACGTAGTCAATTTCAATTCCTAATTGTAAAGCTGCATGGAAAAGGTTTAATCCATCAATAAAAATTGCCACTCGGCCGCGATTTAGATCATCTCCAATGTTCATGTCGTTAATATTTTCCTGGGGCTTTTTGATATCTCGGCCTTTGACAGAGGTTTTAATTGCAGGTCGTCCTTGCCAATGCGGTTTTTCTTTAAGTTCTTTATATTCGTTTGTTGTTTTGTTAAAATTATTAAGAATCATTGATACCTCTGGATTTTAAATGGGAATGTTTCTGATAGATTTTTGATATGGTAATCTCTGTTAATCACTCAATGTATTAAGCTTGACTGAGGTTTTCAAAACGTCACTTATGCTACACTAAAAATTAAGTATGAATCTAGCTTAAGTATAGCTGTCGCTAATTTCACAACTTTCGTGATTAACTTAGCGGAAAAATTTGTAGAAATACTAGCTGTAAATAAACTCAAGTTAAGGTGTAATTCAGGAGTAATTGCTCTACAGAATCATTAAGGTTATGGAGATTGATGAACTACATTTCAGGCGGAAGTTAGTTTTGCGCTTTCAATGTTTGGTATGCTAGTGGTGGTTAAGCCTTGAACTGTGAGAACGGAGCAATGGGCATGATGAAGAACATAGTTGCTGATACTCCCTAAAAAAGCTTCGCTGATACCACTACGACCCCGACGACCGACTATAATTAAGTCAGCTGACCAGTTTAAAGCTAGTTCGCAGATCAGGCGACCCGCATCACCGGCAGTTTGGGTAAACTCAGTTTCAACACCATTGTTAACCGCTGTTTGAGCCAGCGATCGCAACCAGCTTAATCTATCTTGCTTGAGTTCGTCCCAAGCTTGTATATACTGAACAACAGTATCTGTGTGCAATGTGGGATAGATTGCTTCTGGTTGTAAAAATATCGGGTTGATGTAAGGGTCTTCCACAGGGGATAAAACGTGAAGCAACATGACCTTTGCCTGACTTGCTTTTGCCAAAAATAAGGCTTGTTCAAAAATATACTGACTTCTGTCAGATTTGTCTAGTGCCACTAAAATTTTGTCAAACATAGTTTAGTATTCCTTTAGGAGTATCTAATATCTATACTTTTTGTGATTTTGTTCTGATACTGCTTGAGCTATATTGGCCATATTAATCAATTTTTTTGTAAATGAAATATTTATGGGTTCATGATAACTCACATTCAGGCTAAGTATAGATATTGTAATTTTGTTGTAAGAATTGAGGAGATCAAGAAATCAAAATTTTCGATAAATTGATGAATTATTGTCCAGTTTTTATTTGTGTCATAACTGTTAAAAAGCTGAAGGCTGACCAGTAACCTAAAAGCTAAAATACAATACCTAAAATCCATACAATGGTCGAATTTCACAACCGCACAGAAGCAGGAAGAATGTTAGCACAAAGTTTAATGGATTATGCTAACCATCAAGATTTGTTGGTTTTAGCCTTACCCCGTGGGGGCGTACCAGTGGCATTTGAAGTAGCTCAAGCCTTAAATGCACCTTTAGATGTTTGTATTGTCAGAAAACTGGGTGTACCTGGTCACAAGGAATTAGCAATGGGAGCAATAGCTGCTGGGGATATAGGAATATTAAATTATGATGTGATCAATACTTTAGGTATAGACAAAGAGACAATCAAGATAGTTGGGGCTGAAGAATTACAAGAATTGCAGCGCCGCGATCGCAAATATCGAGGAGATGCTCCACCAATCAACATTAAAAATAAAACAGTAATTCTCATAGATGATGGCATTGCTACTGGTTCAACTATCCGTGCTGCTATTACTTTGATTAAACAACAGCAACCTGCCAAATTAATTATTGGAGTTCCAGTTGCACCAGCAAGCACCTATGAAGAGTTGAAGTTAGAAGTAGATGAAATAGTGTCTTTAATGACCCCAAAAATAATGTCTGCTATTGGCTTATGGTATGAGGACTTTTCTCAAACTACTGATGAAGAAGTTGAAGAACTTTTAAGATTAGGAGGTAGGAGAAGATAAATAAACCAATAATCAATGACTAATGATTAATGATTAATAACTCATAACTAACTAACTAACTAATAACATGAATAATAAAAAATTGTGGAATGTCTTGGAACAAATAGTGACTATTGAGGAGGGATTTATCAAACTCAAAGGTGAGTTGTTTCTTCCTACAGAAGCCAAGGGAATTGTTATCTTCGCTCAGAATGGTGGTAGTAGTCGCTATAGTAACCGCAACCATTATTTAGCACATTTATTGCATCAACAGGAAGGACTAGCAACTATATTAGTAGATTTATTGACAGCAGAAGAAGAGACTATTGATCAACGTACTCAACATTTTAGTCATGATATTAATTTTCTGGCTGCGCGGTTAATTAACATAACTGACTGGTTATTTCAAAACCCTCTTACGCATGATTTAAAAGTTGGTTACTTTGGTATAAATAAGGGTAGTGGATCGGCATTTTTAGCCGCTATAGCTCGCCCTCAAAATGTAGGAGCGATAGTTTGCCGTAGTGGTTATACTGATTTAGTCAGTGAGAGTCTTTGTGATGTGCAAGCTCCAACTTTGTTAATTGTTGGTGGTAATGACTGTACAATAATCGCTATGAATGAGGATGCAATGGCACAAATTCCTACTCATCATAAAAAACTGGAAATTATTCCTGAAGCTAGTCATAAATTTAGTGAACCTGGAGCAATTGAGGAAGTAGCAAGATTATCAAGTCAATGGTTTAAACATTATTTTTCACAAACTGAAAAACAGGAATTGCATTTACATGGGATGCTATTATCGGAGTAAAAATAAAGTTACTAATCATTGACAATAATTAATATGTATCTTTATGAAAGATGAATAGGCATTTGAATAATGAATTGTGTTCCTTTTCCTGGTGTCGAAACAAAATCTAGTGTACCGTGATGTTTTCTGATAATTTCGTAGCTGATTGATAAACCTAAACCTGTTCCTTTACCTACAGGCTTGGTAGTATAAAAAGGTTCAAAAATATGTTTTTGAACTGATTCAGGGATACCATTACCATTGTCACTAATAGATATTTCTAGCTGTTGATGATTATTTATAGCAGTAGTAATAGTAATAATATTAGGATTATTGAGAATTTCTTTATAGGAAGAATGACTATTTTTTTCTTCTAGAGCATCAATAGCATTAATCAAGATATTCATAAATACTTGATTTAGTTGCCCTGCGTAACATTCTACTGTTGATAAATTACCATATCTTTTAATAACTCTAATTTTTTGATGTTCAGTTTTAGCTTGTAGACGATGTTCTAAAATCATTAATGTACTATCAATTCCTGCGTGAATATCAACTGATTTCACCTCAGATTCATCCATCCGAGAAAATGTCCGCAGCAGTCTAACTATTTCTCTAATTCTCTCAGTTCCTGCTTTCATTGATAAAAATAGTTTTGGTAAATCTTCTTTAACAAATTCTATTTCGTATTCAGAAATTATTTTTTGGATTTCGGGTGTAGCATTAGGAAATTCTCGCTGGTATAACTTGAGTATAAATAATAAAATATTGATGTGATTATCTAAATGTTCAATATTACCGTAAATAAAACTGATAGGGTTATTAATTTCATGGGCAACACCAGCTACCATTTGACCAAGACTGAGCATTTTTTCATGATGAATTAACTGGCTTTGCGAATGTTTAAATTCTGCTAAGTGAATTTCTAATTCTTTTTTTGTCTGTCTATTTTCTTCTTGAATTTTTATAAATTTAGCTAGTGTTGAGTGATAGATATTGACACTAAAAAAAACAAATAACGAACCGAAAAAGAAAACAACACCTGTTAAGATAGGAATTAAATCAAGTATTTTATAGACAAACAGAAAAAAAGCAATTAAGTAACCCAGAACGAAGAATATCATTAAATAAAGTAAGGCTTGCCAATTTTTTTTCTCCTGATTAGATTGAAGTAATTTGAGAATATGATAAGTTTTGAAAATTGATAGTATCATAATTCCCGCACCTATCATAATAAATGTAGGAATTACATTGAAAAGCACAGGAGAAACTTTCATTAGTAAAAAATAGATGCAGAGGTTATTGAGTTACAGCATATTGGCAGTATTGGCAGTGAAATAAGTACAAATTTTGATCACAAATTTTTGTACTATAAGGGTTTTACTGCTTAATGCTGATAGCTGTTGGTTTAGCTTGCTATATGACTCCTATGTCGTCACGCAAGCTATAAGTATAAGCTACTGTAAATGGTTGATTAATAGTTTTGCCAAGGCATTACTTTTTTCACCCATGCTAAGTATAGCACTGACACTAACAGGCATAAATATTATGTATATGTAAGATTTGCTTTCAATTTACCTGATAATTAAGTATCATGAAATAACAAACAATACAATCAAATAAAAATCTGATTAGTTGTATGGTCTACTTTTTGGATAGGTTAAGAATAGAGATATGATATTAAGTTATACATGGTAGGTATTGTATAAAAAGTAGCAGCTATTTTTATAAACTCCAGCCCAAGGTATCAGCTACTTGAACGGCTAATTCTAGTGGCTTAAATGGTTTGGCGATCGCGCTTTTCATCCCTAACTGAGCATAGCGACGACGATCAGCATCTTGAATTTTTGCGGTTAACAAAATTACTGGAATTTCTTTTGTATTTGGGTTGGCTTGTAGATTTGCAAAGGCAGCAATTCCATCCATATCTGGCATCATCACATCTAGTAAAATCGCATCTGGTTGGTAATTTTCTGCTTTAGTGATTCCCTCTTTTCCAGAACTAGCAGTGATCACTTCCCAATCGGCAACAGTTTCCAAACAAATCTTGGTTATTTCTTGGATATACTCCTCATTATCAACTACTAAAATCCGCTTTTTAGCCATTATTAATACCCATGATTAAATTTGTGTTGTTTATAGTCAAGATAATCAATGGTAAATATTATCACAATTTTGACAATTATTCTATTGACAAAAAAAGTATGATTAGTTCTTGCGATTTTAATAATTTTGAGTCATTCTTTGCAATAAGTACATTACCTTTTCTTCAAATTCCTTAGTTGTAACTCTTCCTTTTGTTAAAAATTCTGTGTGTCCTAATTTTAGACGATGGCGTTCTGAATCATCTAAATCTTGAGCAGAATAAACAACTACAGGAATATTACAAAGTTGATTATGTTTTTTCAACCAATCTACAACTGTAAAACCATCACTTTCTGGTAAAATCACATCAAGAATGAGTAAATCAGGATTAACTTTTTGACTGAGATGAATAGCTTCTCTGCCAGTTTTAGCAAGAAAAGTATCAATGTTATGTCTTTCAAATACCGTGACTAACAAATCTGCGAGATCATGATCATCTTCAATAATCAGAATTCTCACTTTTTTAGATGGTTCAGATATGACTTTACTCAAAGAATTTAAAAGACTATTTTCTTTGACTGGCTTACTTAACCAATCTACAAAATCAGCACTAGATGAATCCATTTTGCTGGCTTTGTAGACACTACAAATTACAATTGGGATATCCTTAGTTTCAGGATTTGCTTTTAATAGTGCCATAGTTTCCCAACCATTCATTCCTGACATGAGTAAATCAAGTAAAATTACATCTGGATGTTGAGAAACTGCTTGTGCGATCGCCTCTTCACCTCGATCTACTGTGATTACTCTATAGCCGCCTTGTTCTAGCATTTGTTGTAATTCACTGCGAATAATTACATCATCATCACAGACTAAAACTAAGGGCGTATTTTGATAATAAATTACTGTTGATTCCATCACAGCAGGTTCTAAATCATCTATTTCATGATCCTGGTAAACAGGCAAATTCAAATAAAAGCTACTACCTTGATTAACCTCACTTTCCACCCAAATGTTGCCACCATGCTGCTGTACAATACTTTTACAAATAGCTAAACCTAAACCTGTACCATCATGATTACGTGAATCCGAAGAATCAACTTGTTGAAATCTTTCAAAAATACTATCTATTTTATCTTTTGGTATTCCCCTCCCAGTATCTTTAACTGTGATTAAAACATGATTTTCTTGATGTTCTGCTATTAAATAAACTGTAGAATCATCTGGAGAGAACTTAATAGCATTACTCAACAAATTAGTTAAAGTCTGGATAATTCGATCTGGATCAGCCCATAGTTTGACAGATAAACTAGAAATAGATAAAACTATTTTAGCCTGATTAGCTAAAGGCTGCATAATATTGACAGCAGACTGAATCAAATCCTCCAAATTGCAATTTTCCCGCTCCATTTTCACCTGACTAGACTCGATGCGCTCGATATCAAGAATGTCATTAATTAATCTGACTAATCTTTCTGTGCTATCAGTGGCAATTTGCAGTAAACGTTTACCCCGTTCTGAGTCTGTTGCTAACAAACCACTAGCTAAGATTCCTAAAGATCCATGAATTGAAGTTAGGGGAGTGCGTAATTCGTGACTAACTACAGAAACAAACTCATCTTTCATTTTCTCCACTTGTTTACGCTCAGTTATGTCACGTAAAATTACTGTGTAAACACATTCTTTACCAACATCTAGTTTAGAAATAGAAGCTTCTGCGGGAAATTCACTACCATCTTGGCGACGACCAAATATTTCTTTTCTTTCTCCCATTCTCCGAGCTTGACTAGAATGTGTACCAAAATCAGTAACATGATGACGGTGTTTTTCGGTAAAGCGGGTCGGTAATAATAAATCTAGTTTTGCACCTAAAACTTCTGGGGCAGAGTAACCAAAAATCTTTTCTGCACCATGGTTAAATAAAATAATAGCTTGACTACTATCAATAGAAATAATGGCATCATCTGCAATATTTAAAATGCCTTCAAATCGAGTTTGATAAATTCGCAGAGCTTCCTGTGTACGTGTTCTTTCATCTAATTCTGCCTGTAATTGATGATTAACAGTAGTTAACTCGGCTGTACGTTCAGCAACTCTTAATTCTAATTCGTCTATAAATTGAGCTTTATTTTTGCTATAATCAATTTTATTATCGTCATTTTTTGCTATTATTTTTAATATTTTCACCCGTTCTAATCTGTTGAAAATTCGGTTAACTAATTCTGCGCCAATTATAGGCTTACTCACAAAGTCATCAGCACCAATACTAAAAATTTTATTTACTGTATCTGCATCATTATGAACTGTTAAAAATAGAATTGGTAATTGAATTCCTTGGGGATCATTACGAACTATTTGGCATAACTCAATCCCATTTTTATCTGGCATTTCGATATCCAGAATTAACATATCTGGATTGATTTTTTGCCAGGTTGACAAAAATTCTAAAGGATCGCTAATAGCAATAATTTCTAATCCCCAAGGAGTCAATAATGCTACTAATAATTCTAGAATTTGTGGATCATCATCTACGACTAATATTTTTGCTTGAGTTGATTGCTGTGGTTCAATTAATAACTGCTGAGATTGTTGCTGGTTTTTATTTTCAATTTCTTGCCGTAGTAATTTTATCGAATTCTTGAGGTTATTTATTTCAGTTTTAGTTAAAATTCGCTCTAATTTTAATTTTAATAATTTTTCAATTTTTATTGCTAATTCTGAACCATAAGCCAAGCCAAAAGTACCTAGAGATCCTCTGAGAGTATGAGCCTGTGCTATGGCTTTTAACCAAAGTTCTGAGTGTAATTCTTGGTCACATTCTGAGTTAACAGCTTCTTCGATGATGCTAACTTGTTCTTCTACACGACCTTGAAATCTCTGCCAAATTTTCTCAATCGCTGTGATAGTTTGCTGGGATTTAAAATTCAGCTTTTTTTTGGTTACTTCTTTATTGTCTAGATGATTTCCCCCTTCCTCTTGGGGTTTAAGACGATAACCAATACCATATACTGTTTCTATTAAATCATGGGGCGCTCCCACTGATTTTAGTTTCATGCGTAAACCTTTAATGTGGGTACGCACTGCTTCTTCGCCTGGTGTATCTTCGTAAGACCAAAGATGCTCTAAAATCATCCCACAACTAAAAACTCGGCGATTATTTCGCATCAATAGTTCTAGTAAGGCATACTCTTTTGGTGTGAGGGAAAGTAGGTTGTTGTAATATGTGACTTCACAACTACTGGGATCTAATCGTAAATGCCCACCCCAATCTAATATGGGTTGTAAAGTAATGCTACCTCGTCTTAATAATGCTCTAACACGGGCTACCAGTTCTTCTGAATCAAAGGGTTTAACGACGTAATCATCAGCACCTGCATCTAGACCAACAGCTTTGTCTTTTGAACTATCACATCCTGTTAGTAATAAAATTGGTACTTGCCGACCACTTAAACGTATTTTTTTACATAAGCTAATACCGTCTAGCTTTGGTAACATGATATCTAAAAGGATGAGATCATAGTCGTAGGTATCAATTAAATCCCAGGCTACATCTCCATCATTGGCAATTTCTACTGCATAATTTTGTTCAGTCAGAATAGCACTCAGTGCATAGGCATTTAGCTGATCATCCTCAATAACTAAAATTTTCATTGAAAGCTGGCCCTGATATGATTGTTTTTAAAGGTACTGATATTCTAAAATAAGTCAATGCTAAAGCACATTGTGATATTTTTGTTTTTTTGTAATAAATTATTTATTTGTACAATTCATTTTTAATAAATTACATAATTTATGTTATGTACCCTAAGTATTAAAATTAATGAATAACAATGGTGTAATGTAAGTCCAGTCAAAGATTATATATCTCCTATTTATATGACAATTTTGGTGCTATTTTTATTCTTTTCTAGATAAAAATCTACCTAATAAAGAAGCGATACTTAAAGCCTTGACTATTGATTTAGGATTGGATGTGTTGTCAATTTCAATATTGAGGAGTTGTGCATATTTTACAGCTAGTTCATGTTTTGGGTTTAATTTTAGGGCTTGACGAATATAAACTTTAGCCATACCTGGAAAGTTTTGCTGAAAATGTACTACTCCTAATAAAGCATAATAATTACTGTTAGTTGGTTCTAATTTGATAGCATCACGTAGTTCTTTGACAGCTAATGACCATTGTGCTTGCTGTTGATACTGAATAGCTCGCTCATAGTGACGTTGAGCATAGTTAAACGGTTCAGCGAGAGATTCTTTTTGCTCTTCTGAAAATTTCAGATCAACTATTTTTACTTCTGGCATGGGAACAATGGAAGTAGAATCATAGGCGAAAGTTTGTGTTTCTAGAAAAGCATTATTGGGAAACGATAGGTAAAATAAATTTAATTTGTTTATATGTTTGGTGACATGATGAAAGTTTTCAAGGGACTTATATTGTCCTGATGCGTAGGATGTGATCGCCTGTTCATAGAAAAATTCTACTTCTTGTGCAGACATTGACTCAATATCAAGGTGTAGAGTATCTTTTAAGCTCATAATAACTTGATCACTCAATACTGATGCTTTTGACTTCAATTTATCCAAAGTATCATTACGTTTTTTTGCCAATTTTAATTGTTGATAGGCAGGGTTAACTAAACGGGTTAATATTATTTCTGCTAACCCTTGATCAGGTTTATTATTAATAATAAAGTTATCAGGATGTAACTGTTTAGCTAAAACATAATAACGTTTTGTAATTTGACGGTCATCAGCATTGACAGAAACTCCCAAAATAGAATAGGGATCAATAAGTAATTCGGGTATTTCTAATGGTAAGGATTTTTGCGGCATATTTTATACTATTTTTTAAAATTATAAGTAAATACTGGCAAAGACTATCAATTGGAAATAAAGTATATTTGTTTACTTAGAATCAAGATAAAAACGAATATATAAACTATCCTATCTCTAAGTGGGAATTGTAGAAGTTAATTTAGTTGTTCACGGAAGTCTGATCACTGTCAGCTAAATCCATACAATAATCGAGGTTATGTCTTTATTTTATGGACTTTGCCATATTGAGTTGAACTAAGTATGATGCAATTATAACTGTTTGTTTATAAAGATTCTGAAAATCGGGGATTGATAAAGACAATGTTAACTAAACGTAAAAGTCGGAGTATTGCTGCTATTTTAGCTTTTTCTGGGACGCTCACAATTTCAGGTTTACATAAATTTTACTTAGGACAACCATTGTGGGGAATTTTGTATGTGCTGTTATCTTGGACACCAATTCCCAAGGTAGCTAGTGCTATAGAAGGTGTTTGGTATTTAGCTCAGGATGAAGAAGCTTTTAATAGAAACTTTAATTTTGGTCAGTCTGTGGTCAAAAATTCATCACAGGTAAATAATCAAGTAGAATCTGTTGCTAATGCTTTGCGTGAGTTAGATGCTCTGCGTCAAGATGGCTTAATTTCTGAGTATGAATTCGAGCAAAAACGCCGTCAGATGTTAGACCAAATTTCTTGATCTAATTAATACCATTTAATACCATGAATAAGTGGCTACCGTTAAATCTCAAATTAAAACAGTTCCGTTCTAAACTACTTAATGATCCCTATTATCGTCTCCAATCTGGGGAAGAAGTGCAAATGGCGGCTCAATTGGGTATGTGTATTGATGCTAACCAAGCGACTGTAGATGACTGGTTGCGTTTACCAGGTTTATCTATTCACCAAGGGAGAACATTGGTTGAGTTATCAAAATCAGGAGTTAAATTTTATTGTATTGAAGATATTGCTGCGGCTTTGAGTTTGCCTGTGCAGCGATTAGAACCTCTGAAACCGCTACTAAATTTTAGTTATTATGATGAAGAATCCTTAGCTAACACTAGGCAAATAAATCCGAATACAGCAACGTTAGAAAATCTGCTCAAAATTCCTCTGATAGATTTAGCTTTAGCAAAAGCAGTGATAGAAAATCGGTTAGCTCATGGTTCTTATCGTAACTTAGTTGATTTTCAACAACGGCTAGAATTGCCTGGGGATGCGATCGCTCAGTTGATGTATTATTTACGGTTTTAAGTAGTTAATCAGCTATCAGCAGTCAAACTCTTGATCTAAAATATGCGGTAGCTTTTGACTAATAACTAATCACTAATCACTAAATTAAACCAATCCGATTTAAAGGCCAAAAACGGAAAATAGCACGGCCAATGATATTTTTTCTGGGTAGAAACCGCCAATAACGGGAGTCGTTGCTATCATTCCGGTTGTCTCCCATCACAAAAAGTTGATTTTCTGGAACTTCTACCGATGTAAAGGGTTGATTTGCTGGTTCAGCGATGTAGTCTTCTTGTATGGGTTGATTATTGAGATAAACTTTACCATTGACTATGCCAATTGTTTGGCCGGGGACAGCGATGACTCGTTTGATAAAGGCTTGGTTTTCATCATATCCACGTTCTTTCAATCCTGGTGGTGTGCGAAAAACAACGACATCACCATTTTTTGGTGGTTGAAGATGGTAGGATAATTTTTCTACTACTAAGCGATCGCCTATATGTAGAGTGGGATACATTGATTCTGATGGTATTAATCGGGGTTCAGCAACAAATGTCCTAATCAATAATGCTAAACCTAATGCGATCGCCATTAAACTTATATTTTCTTGCCAACCGCGCCATTTTTTTGTAGTTGTAGCAGTTTCTTGAATATTATTTTCCTGATGATTCATAGAATTTTGTAGCTAGTTGAAAATTTGCACTATTTTGACCATTATGACTCTCAAGGTAGAATTATTATTGTTTCGGTTCTGTACAAACCCATACAAATGATGAGGATATTCATCTATCCATAAATCACCAATAATTCAGAGTCCAAACTCTCTTGAGACTATTCCTGTATTGTTATTTCTTCTGTTTTCTGATTTAAGGTTTTATTAATATTATCATCATTATGATCTGAATTAGATTTTGCTTTCGCCGTGATTACCTCTGTAGGGCGGAGAATTTTATCACCCCAGCGAAAACCGCGCCGAACGACTTTAGTAATTGTTTGGTCTGGTACATCGGTTCTTTCCTCTTGATCTACGACGCGACAAAGATTAAAATCAGGTTCTCGATTAACTAATTTTATTGGTATCAGTTGACGTTTTCTGAGTACACTCAGAAATTTGCGGTTAACTGCGGCGATGGAACGCGGTAAACGTTCGATAAATTCTGGACTGGGTTGGGGATTATGTTCCAAATATCGTAGTAGTGCTTCTATCGCATCAGCTATTTCTAAAAGTTCCAAAAAGAAGTCTTCTGTTTCTGAAGTATTTTGAGTTTGTTGTTCTCGCAGAGACTGTTGTAATAGGACATTTTCTTTTTTAATGTCGCCAATTTCCTGCATAAGTAAATCACGCATTTCTTGGCTAATCACATAATTTGAGTTTAATTCAGACACGGTATACTTATTTAGATAAGATAGCTAAAATTTTGTTAGCCCAAGTATTAACTTGAGGATGACTATGATTAATTAAAGACTGGCAAAGGGTTATAGCTCTGTGTAATTGTCCACCCATTTGGTAGGCTTTAATTAAACAGATTTTTGCCTTTAGATAGTTTTGGCTATGGGTTTCTGTACAACCTTCACAGTAGTCTTCTAAATATTTTATCGCTTTTGGGTAACGTCCTTCTTTACAAGCGGCGACTCCAGCAGTAAATAATTCTGATAAAGATAGGGGTAAAGCGTTTCTTTCTTGTTTTTCTTGTTGAACAGCTTGAGCGATCGCCTGATCTAAACCATCAAATTCTGATAACAAAGTTAAGCTTAGTGCTGGTTTTTGTAAAGCTGATAAATCACTATACTTGAATTCCTTAATAGTAGGTAAAATTGGGCGTAAATAATCAGCAATAGTCCTTTCTTCCGGTTTCATCAAGCTCTTTTGAGCTTTAGCAATCACATCTACTGGATACTGTTTACGCTGAATAGCCACAGCCACAGCTTGAGTAATTTCTACTTTTGATGCGGCTTGAGATAAGCCTAAAATATCGTAGGGATTATATTCCATAATTTCATTTATATCTAAGTAATTTGGTCTTAAAAGCTATTTTTACAAAGCAAAATATCAGATATTTTTCGATATTCTAATATTAAAATATTATGAATCAACATAATTTTAAACTCCGGTAAATTTCTTGAAAAGCTGGTTCATGGGGACAAATTTCATAAGCCCAAAGTCCTAGTTGGAGAATTAATTCCTGGTCATGTAAGCGATTTTTTTGAATACCCTTAATTAACATATCTAAGAAAAACTCAGCAACAATATAACGAACTCGATCACGTTTGGAAAGTTTAGCTTTTCCCAGCATAGCCTCATATTGGCGAACTTGGAACAAGCGATTAATTTCTTTTATTTCCTGGGAAAGTTCAACATTATCTATCATGTCACAGACAATGGTATTATCTCTATCAATGATTTTTAATTCTTGCAGTTTTTCTAATGCTTGATTAAGGGAAATTTTTTCATTAACAATTTGCTGTCTAATCTCTTCCGCTTTATATTCAGTATAGTAACTTTTAACTGATTCACTTTTTGGTAAAATATCATAGCAGAAGTTGGCAAATTTTAAATGTTCATTAAATTCTAGAATAACTTGGCGTTGTAAATTAACAAGTCTCTCTATTTCCTGTTGCCAATCTTGATGGTATTTAAGTTCTTCCTTCGCTGACTGTAAAGGTGTAATTGCCAAGCGCCATCTTTGTTGTTGTAGCTGATAAAAACCTTCGTGATAATTAAGGAGTTGATTAGCAAACTCTTCCAGTTTATTTGTAGGCTGATTTATAGGTTTAATGTGAATTGCGCGTTGGATATCTCCTTCTAAACAAGCAGCTACAGCTAACCCCCAAGGGGTATAAAGGGAGCGAAGAAGATGATTATGATCAGGGATTTTATCAACTAACAGAGTTTGCCATGACTCTGAAAAATGATCATAACAACCAGGGGTAATATATAGATCATTAACTTGTAACCCTGAGTTTGATGGTTCACCCATTAATCTCAGAGCAACTAATTCACGACGATAGTAATCACGCAAATTTAAATAAACTTCAAGACTGGTATTTTTTACATTATCAATTGCTGCTTCTAAGCGACGTTTTAAATTTAATGATAAAGCCTGAAAATCCACAGGATCATTATCCAACCAAGGTAGATTTTTTAAGCTGTTATCTATATTGATGTTAGCTAAAGAAGTTGACAAAGCAGCGATAAATTCTATGAGATTTTCGGGGTGTGTTTGAGAATAATAATAATTAGCAACTACCCAATTATGTAAGTTATTAATATTGGGTTGGTAAATCCAATTTTCCTGTGTATATTTGGCTATGTTTGAGTAGTCATAACTTTGCCAAATTGATATTTCTAAACTAGGATGAATATATTCGTTGAGATTAGTCTCTACCAAGGCGTGAGTTGCAAATTTTTGCAGAAACTCTCTACTCAAATTTTGAGCTTCCTGTAAATTTCCTGCTGTCACTAAATCTTCTATTTTCTGAAGATATATGAGGTGTTGCTGTTGAGAAATACGGCTAATTATTTCTTTTTGGGCAGTGACTAGGGGAGTAGATATTTTTTCCCATTCCTGATATGCTGGTTGTATGTTACCTTGTTGCGCTAATACAAATCCCCTGAGATACGTAGCTTGCTGTCCTGTTAAGTCTTGTAAATAGAAAAGTGCATTTTCCCAATCTTGCATTTTTATAGCTACTAAACCCAAGCGAAGTTGACAATCTGTAGAATTTGATATGAGCGTTTTTGCTTTTTCATAACAAGATTTAGCTGTAAAAAAATCACCTTTTTTTTCTGCTACTAAACCTTGAAAAAATATTTCTCTACCGTGAATTCTCAATTTAAGTTTTTTGAGTAAATCAAAGCCATCAGTGCGAGGAAAATTAATTAAAGCGTCTTCTAAAATAGAAATTGCAACCTTTAACCTACCTTCATTTTCAGCATTTCTGGCTTTTTCAAGGGCAGAATGATAATTTTCTTCTTGATAAACCTGACCTTGAATATCAGCAATAGCTTGTTGAACAAATTCATTTTTATAAATAAATCCCGCTTCTTTATAAATAGATATAGAACTTTTAAAAAAGCGATTAGCTGCTTGGGTTTTAGCTTGTTTTATTAATGATTGAAATTTTTGTCTTTGTGCTAATTCTTGTTGATATTTAGCAATTAATTCTGATATTTGCTGATCAACAATCACTTGATTAGAGAGATGATAAATAGCGATCGCACTACTAAGTGAGGTAATATCAAAAGGATCACCAGTGTCATTTTTTAGTATTGATTGAGCTTGATGAATTAGTTTATCTGCTTGATAAATTTGACTATGCCATTCTACTAACTGTTTTTCCAAACTCTCCCGCAAATTAGCAATTAAAAATTTACCTAACAATTTTTCCCATAGATTAGTTTTTTGATCCCAAAGATTTAATGCTGTTTCTGCAATGGTTACAGCTTCCCTTAGCTGCTTTTTTTGAGCTAGTTGTTCGGATTTTTGACTAGCTTCCTTGAGACTATCAAAGATATTCATTGAATTTTCTCCTGACAGTTAGGAATTTTTAATTTTTCTCCCACCTGAATAAAGTAGTTACGGCGATTTTCTAGACGAGGGTTAGCTTCTGCGATTAATCTCCAAGCACTAGCTTTACCACATACTTTTTCTGCAATTATACCTAAATTATCTCCACGTTTAACAGTATATAAATTTATATTTATATTTTTGTTATCCGCAACTGATTCTTGGTTAATAACTACGGCTGAATTGTTAGTAAATACATTATCACTATATTGATTTTTGATCAGGAAAAAACTACTTAAGGCGCCTAAACCAATACCTATGATGAGGATTAATAAAGCTAAGACTAATGTCCAGGTACTAAGTTTTCTTTGTGATATTGTTGTTTCTATTGGTGGCAATTCTTGAAGGCTGCGGATTAGAGTTAAATCTGTATCACAATTAGGGCAAGTTTTACCTTCAATTTCTTTGTATCCACAAACGGGACAGTCAATTTTAATATTCATTGTTTTAGCCCTGTCACAATGCTGTTACTTGGTATCTCTTGATGAAGCCAATGTTGTACTTCTGGTTGTAGTTCTGGTAATAAACGTTCTGCTTCTTTAACATCTCCATTTTTCATAGCCATTAATAAACGAGAGAGTTTATC
Source organism: Okeanomitos corallinicola TIOX110 (assembly GCF_038050375.1). NCBI lineage: Bacteria > Bacillati > Cyanobacteriota > Cyanophyceae > Nostocales > Aphanizomenonaceae > Okeanomitos > Okeanomitos corallinicola. Next base: position 2,705,462 of record NZ_CP150886.1, read on the forward strand.
AGACATCGCATTTGCTTGCGTTGGTGCTATGACTTTAGCTTGTTGAATTGCCATAATACAAGCTTGAACTACTTGTACTTCTTCCGGTAGTTTTTCTATTTCTTTTCTAGCTTCTTCACTGTAGTGTTTCATGCCAGAAAGATTATTATTATCAATAGCAGATTGTAATTCTTGACTGAGATTTTTTAGTTGTTCTTGCTGTGGCTGGAGAATCATAAAACTACATAGTTTCAAAATGCGATCGCAGTCTCCCACTAAAGCCTCGGCTTCTAGTCTTGCCGATGACATATTAACTTGGAATTTTTGCAGATTTTCCCCAGCTTGTGATAATAAATCCTGACTTTCTTCACCGGTGGTCGGATTAATAATTTGGTTAGCTAATTTGACTACAGGAACTGCTAATTTTAGGGCTTCTTCCACACCATAGGCAGTTAAATTTTGATCATTAAGTACATCTATCGCTGCTTCCAATTCTTGATATATTTTTTCATCTGCACGACCACGAGAAAATATACAACTAACTCTGATAGAGGGATCATTTTTTAATGTTGCTGTCATTCGCAAATCATTATTTTGTTCATCTAGTTCTAAATTCACCTGAATTTCTGTTCCGGCTGGATATTTTTCGTCTAAACTTAGCCACATTTCCCCAATTCTTTCGTTATGGGTGATTCCATCTAACTTTTCTTTGACTTTATCGGGACTAAAAAACTGAAAGTGAATTAGTCTTTGCCCTTCCGCTACTGTTTTGAAAGTGTATATTGGTGTCTGTACTGGTAAAATATCACCCTGACTAATTACCTGATATTTACCATCTGCTAATTCAATAAAATAATCACGGGATACTGTGGTAACTTTGTCGGTTTGTCCGGCTGCCACAATCGCCGCCCCTTCAGCTACTGCATACATTGGCCGGGGATGCAGGACAACTTTATGATCACCAAATGCTTGTTTAAGTTTGCGTTGTACTGTGGGAATTTGGGAAGAACCACCAACTAACAACACCATATCAACCATTTCTAAGTTATATTCCGCATACTCTAAAGCTTGGTAACAAATTTGTAGCGATCGCTCTACCAAGTCATCAATCATATCTTCAAACTGCTGCCTGGTGATTTCCACATCTAAAGGAATTGCTATTCCTAGTTCATCTAGTAACTGACTACCAGGAATAATCTGCGCCACTGTATATTTACTTAATTCTACCTTTGCCCTTTCTACGGCAATTTTTAAATCCGCATAAAAACGAACCTGCTGATAATAGGGCATTTTGGCTATCAAACCCTCAATATCTGCGATTTTCTCCTTTTGACTTACCTGCTCTTTCACAAACTTAATTAAACGTGAATCAATATCATCACCACCTAACCACAAATCTCCGGCTTTACTCTGCTCAATAAATGAAGTCCCCCCTGCTGTAATTACTGAGGCATCAAAAGTTCCACCACCAAAATCATAGACTAAAATCGTTTTTACATCATCACTATTCGGTGAAAACCCGTACGATATAGCTGCGGCAGTTGGTTCTGGTAATAATTCTAAGGGAGTTAGCCCAGCTTTCAGTGCCGCCGTGCGTGTGGCGTAGCGTTGTTTATCATTAAAATAGGCAGGAATAGTAATGACTACTTGATCAATTGCTTCCCCACTTTGACCAATTCCTTGAAAATAATCTTGGGCATTATCCGCTACCTTTTTGAGAATTTCCGCAGAAATATCCTCCGGTTGGTATTCTTTACCACCTAACCACACCGCTAGACTGTTATCTGTTCCCTGAGTTGGTTGGGCTATTTTATAACCAAATTCTGACTTTTGTTTTTGTACCGCCACATCCCCAAAACCTCTACCCATCAAGCGTTTAATGGAAATGATTACATTTTCTGGATTATGGCGTAACTGATTATACGCTTGCTCCCCCACCAAAAATTTTCCCTGATCTTCAGCAACCACGGAACGCGTCAGCTTTCTATCTGGTGGGGTATTATCTTTAGCTGTGACAACTTCTACTTCTACTAATTTAAAAGCAGCGACAGAGTTAGTCGTTCCTAAATCAATCCCGATTGCCTTAACCATTGTTATAATTCTTACCTATTATCTAATTTTGTGCAGATTTAGGTAGACTACCACTTAATAAACCACTATTTGAGAATACAAGTGACATCGTGTTATTTTCAACACTTAAAGTTGAGGAAGCGGAAGGAGAACATTTTCCGATTCTGACACAAATACCTTAATTCTCTTTAATTAGCCACAAATTACATAAATTGTCAACTCTGATTAATACATATCTTTTCTGGTAAACACTACCGGGTATTTACGCAAATTACGTAAGTATCCACAAAATTATATATTTTAAGTATTGATACAATGGAAACACTAAATAAATAAACTTATTGTTTCATTCATAAATGACTGTAAAACACTTAATTTATCTAAAACTTGGATGCTAACTTTTTACCTAAATCTACTAATGGCAATATGATCAATACAATCAAATACTTGCCACCAATGACTTAAAATAAACAAGTTTAAAAAACATAGCATTACTTACGCAAATAACGCCACCCAAAAGCTCCTCCTAAAATCAGCAAACTGTAAGCAGAATTGAATTCAAACGGAACAGGAGTAGTGTTTAGAGTCCCATTTAGTTGTATGTTATCAATCCGGTTATTTCCCGCAGCATTAGTAGCACCATTAAAAGTAATACGCAAGAAGGCTGTAGCAGCATTATCAAGAGAATTAACATTACTGAAGTCAAAAGTTTGTAGAGCAAAACTTGTGGCTGGGTTATAAGGATTTGTAGCGATGATTCCAGTGGATGAAAATGTAGTCCCATTAGTAGACCATTCAATCAAGTTGTTGTTGAAACCAGTATTTGTTCTTTGAGTTGCAAATGTGAGAATTGGGTCAGAATATGCAGAAAGATTAAACTCAAGTGTGATATTTCTGCCGTTATTGATATTGGATGCACCACCTTGTAAAGCAAGAGCATTACCAGCAGGATCGCTACCTACAGCATTGATTGTTGTCCCTGTAAAATAGGTAATGTTGTCAGTCACAAAATTACTGCTGAGAGTCCCATTACCTTGACTAGAATTGAAGTTGTTACTGTTAAAGTTCCAGGAATCTATAAAAGTTAGGGCTTTAACATCATCAGGAAAAACTATGTTAAAACCTACGGTAAGAGCCGAAATTAATAGAAAGTGTGTCTTTTCCAAAAAATTATTTGTCATGATCATTAATGCTAAATATTCTTTTGCCAAGATATCAATATTTTCGTTTTTAGGCAACCTATAATTTGATTCTGAATTACTCTTCTTATCTTCAGTAAATACACTATTGCTTATTCATTTATTTAAAGAATGATGATTTAAGCACTGTATGAATACAGAAACAAATAAAATAATTCATAATAGATTAAAGAATGAATTTAGATGAAAAATGTTACTACATCTTAGCACCTGGACTGAAGTCGAAGCTTATTTACAGCAATCTCAGGGAATTATTATTCCTATTGGTTCGACAGAACAACATGGCCCAACTGGTTTAATTGGAACTGATGCTATTTGTGCAGAAGCTATATCCCGTGGTGTGGGTGACGCAACAGCAGCGATGGTTGCACCGACTATCAATGTCGGTATGGCATTACATCACACAGCTTTTCCCGGTACAATTAGTTTTCGTCCCAGCACTTTAATTTTAGTAATACGAGATCATATAACTTGTTTAGCCAAATTTGGTTTTACTAAGTTTTACTTTATTAATGGACATGGTGGAAATATTGCTACTATGAAAGCGGCTTTTTCGGAAACTTATGCACATTTGGAAGATTTAAAAATCAATAATTGCCAACAAGTACAATGTCAAGTGGCTAATTGGTTTATGTGTGGTTCTGTATATAAACTTGCTAAAGAATTATACGGTGATCAAGAAGGTTCTCATGCTACTCCTAGTGAAGTAGCTTTGACTCAATATGTTTATCCAGAAGCTATTAAAAAAGCTCCTCTGTCTTCAGAAGTAGCAAGTGGACACAAAATCTATGGTGCGGCTGATTTTCGTTCTCGTTATCCCGATGGCCGCATGGGTTCAAATCCTGATTTAGCAACTCCAGAACATGGTAAAAGATTTTATGATTTGGCAGTTGAAGAATTAAGTAAGGGATATTTGGAGTTTGTAAGTTAGGAATAAAATCTGTAGGGATGATTCACGAATCGTCTCTATATTCAAATAAATCAAAGGTGCTGGATAATAAATTTATTAATATGTCTGAATCAGGATGTCCAGGATTTGAGGATTTACAGGATTGAGGTTTTTGATTTCTGGTATTTAGTTATTTGCAAGTAGATAATTTAAGTATTTGGGAACAGTTTAGCAGATTATAGATTATGCGATACCTTCGGTGAGCTTAACTATCGCCAAATATCAATTATATTTAATTTTTATCCCGGTCTATCTGCTAAGAGCAAAAATTCATACTTTTATTCCTAATTAACCCTAACTATTTCTCTCATTCCCAAAAATATCAAACTTTTATCTAAAATTATCCGTTCTCCGATTTCTGGAAATTGCTCTTTTAAATAACTTCCCAACAACTTACTATCTCCTCCAGTAATAGCAATTTTACTATCAGGAAATAACAATAACCAATGAGCGATAAAATCCTTAATTCCTGCTAACAAAGTATAGATAATTCCGCTTTGAATTGCCGATTTTGTATCTAAGGCAAATCTTGGTGGTAATTCCTGAACTTCCCCAACTTTTAATAATGGTAATTGTCCGGTTTTTTGTCCTAAGCTGGAAAATTGTAAACCTAATCCTGGTAAAATTGCCCCACCGATTAAATTTTGATTTGCGTCTGCACCGGTAAAAGTTAAAGCTGTTCCTGCGTCAATTACTAAAATAGGAAAACCATAAACTTTACCTCCACCAAATACAGCTAAAGCTCGATCAATTCCCAATGTAGAATAAATTCTCCCTAAAGATATTTGATCTAAAGTAATAAATTCTGCATTTGGGTAATTTTGCCATTTTGTGGTTTGTGTGGGAACTACGGAAGCGATGAGGAGAGGGGGTGAGGGAGTGCGGGGGTGAGGGGGTGAGTTTTGTAAATGTTCTGTATCCCAGGTAGTATTAAGTTCACCGTTGATAAATAACCCCCAGTGGAGACGGGAGTTACCAATCATCAGTGTTAATAAAAAATTATCAATAGGTTTTAATTTTCTGTTCTGGTTCACACTTTTAAATTTTTTAAGTGAGTGATATGTTTTTTAAGAAAAAGTTATATTCAAGCCGTGTCACAATAGGAGGAGAGGAATAAATACTCAATTTTATTAAGGAGGGGAGTTATGGTATTACTCACCGATAGAAATGGACAGGGAAACCCTACTCCAGCAAAACGACTAACTATACAGACTGTAGAGATTGACCAGGATACCACAGCTATTCGTTCTTTGGACTGGGATCGCGATCGCTTTGATATTGAGTTTGGTTTACAAAACGGTACAACTTACAATTCTTTTCTGATCCGTGGTGAGAAAACTGTTCTTGTTGATACATCCCACGAAAAGTTTCGTCAACTATATTTTGATACATTAACAGGTTTAATCAATCCCCAAGATATTGATTATTTAATTATCAGTCATACCGAACCAGATCACAGTGGTTTAGTTAAAGATTTGCTGCAAAAAGCACCTGATATTACCGTTGTCGCTTCTAAAGTTGCAATTCAATTTTTAGAAAATTTAGTACATCAACCTTTTAAAAGCCGTATAGTTAAAAATGGCGATCGCCTAGATATTGGTAATGGTCATGAATTTGAATTTGTGATTGCCCCTAATTTACACTGGCCTGACACCATTTTCAGCTTTGATCACAAAACCCAAATTCTCTACACCTGTGATGCTTTTGGAATGCACTATTGTTCCGATCTCACCTTTGATGAAAATTTACCAGAAATTGAAAAAGACTTTAGATATTACTACGACTGCTTAATGGGGCCAAATGCTCGTTCTGTGTTATCTGCCTTAAAACGGATGGCAGAATTGAAAACTATCAAAATGGTAGCCACTGGACACGGACCCCTATTATCTCACAATGTTGATGAATTAATTGGACGTTATCGCCATTGGAGTCAAAACCAAACCAAAGCAGAAACCGTAGTTGGGGTATTTTACGTTTCTGAATATGGTTATAGCGATCGCCTAGCTCAATCCCTCACTAAAGGTATCGTGAAAACGGGTGTAGCCGTAGAAATGGTTGATTTGGGGGGAGCAGTTGATTTACAAGAGTTACGGGAGCTTACAGGACGCTGTGCAGGAATAGTTGTGGGTATGATTCCTGTTTCCAGCAACCCTAATATTCAAGCTGCACTCAGCACAGTGCTAGGATCAGCAACGGAAAAACAAGCCATTGGCATCTTTGAAACCGGTGGTGGCGACGATGAACCCACCTATCCTCTATTAAATCAATTCCGGGCTGCGGGTTTAAAAGTAGCTTTTCCTGTAATTGAAATTCGGGAAACACCTACAGATAACACCTACCAAAAATGTGAAGAAGCGGGAACAGATTTGGGACAATGGGTGACAAGAGACAAAAGCATTAAAGCCATGAAATCTCTTGATGCCGAATTAGATAAAGCAGTAGGAAGAATTAGCGGCGGTTTGTATATCATCACTGCCAAAAAAGGCGATGTCTCCAGTGCGATGTTAGCCTCTTGGGTGAGTCAAGCCAGTTTTAAACCTTTAGGATTTTCCATTGCAGTAGCCAAAGATCGGGCAATTGAATCATTAATGCAAGTAGGCGATCGCTTTGTTCTTAATGTACTCGAAGAAAGCAACTATCAACCATTAATGAAGCACTTCTTAAAACGATTCGCTCCCGGTGCAGATCGTTTTGAAGGCATAAAAACCCAACCGGCGGAAAATGGCGCACCCATTTTAAGTGATGCTCTAGCTTATATGGAATGTGAAGTCATGAGCCGGATGGACTGTGGCGATCATTGGGCAGTGTACAGTACAGTTTATGCTGGTAGAGTCTCCAAACCCGAATCATTGACAGCGGTTCACCATCGGAAAGTTGGTAATCACTATTAAAATTCAACTCCTTGTCCCCTCTCCTTTCTTGTTCCCCCTCCTCGCTTGCGGGGAGGGGGTTAGGGGGTGGGGTTTTATAACTCTGGGGAAAAACCAACAACTGCACAAAACTTCAACCCAAAAATCAATTTCTAATCATGCCAGATCAAGACTGCATAAATAAAACAGGTGTTTCTGTTCCTTGGCAAAGTTCACCACAACTCTGGGAAAAACTGAAACCTTTAGCCAGACAAATGCGGAAAGAATCTACATTAGCAGAAAAGCTACTTTGGCAAAGATTAAAAAACAAACATTTAGGTTTTAAATTTCGTCGTCAGCAAGTTATTGATCGGTTTATTGTTGACTTTTACTGTCATGAAATAAAATTAGTGATTGAGGTAGATGGAGAAATTCACAATTACACTCAAAAAGAAGATGCTATTCGACAAGAGTTTTTAGAGTCTTTGGGTTTGCAGGTGATCAGATTTAAGAATGAAGATGTTTTATTAAATATAGAGGGGGTTTTAGAAAAAATTTTAGTGGCAATAAAACCCCACCCCTAACCCCTCCCCGCAAGCGAGGAGGGGGACAAGAGATTAGTATTAATTTTTTTAAGGAGATAAAACTATGTCAGCAACTAAACCCCGCGATGTGCAAATATTACCAGTTGGTACAAATACAACCATATTAAGATCCCGCAGTTGGGCAAGATTAAGATTTGAAATAGAATATGCTTTAGCTAAAGGTACAACTGCCAATTCTTTTATCATTCAAGGTGATAAAATTGCTGTTATTGATCCTCCTGGGGAAACTTTTACAGAAATTTATTTACAGGCTTTACAAGAAAGGATTGATGTGAAAAAAATTGACTATGTAATTCTTGGTCATATCAATCCTAACCGTGCTGCAACATTAAAAGCTTTACGAGAAATTGCTCCCCAAATTACCTTTGTTTGTTCTAATCCAGGTGCAATTAATTTACGCACTGCTTTGGAAAATGAAGAGTTACCAATTTTGGTCATGCGGGGTGAGGAAAGTTTAGATTTAGGTCAAGGACATAACTTACAATTTATTCCCACACCTAACCCCCGTTACGCTGATGAACTTTGTACATGGGATCCCCAAACAAATATTTTATTTACTGATAAAATCTTTGGAGCGCACATCTGCGGTGATCAGGTTTTTGATGAAGGTTGGGAAACTTTTAATGAAGATAGACGTTACTATTTTGATTGTCTCATGGCTCCCCATGCCAGACAAGTAGAAACAGCCTTGGAAAAATTCGCAGATTTGCCTGTAAGGTTGTATGCTACTGGTCATGGCCCTTTGGTGAGATACGCTTTACAGGAACTGACAGAATCTTACAAACAATGGATTAAACAGCAGACTAACGCTGACATGAGCGTGGCTTTGATTTATGCTTCTGCTTATGGAAATACTGCAACTTTAGCCCAGGCGATCGCCCGTGGTATAACTAAAACAGGTGTGAGTGTAGAATCAATAAATTGCGAATTTGCAGATCCTGAAGAAATTAAAACCGCAGTGGAAAGATCCGCAGGTTTTATTATTGGTTCTCCAACTTTAGGCGGCCATGCACCCACACCGGTACAAACCGCTTTAGGTATTGTGTTATCAACAGCAACAAACAACCAATTAGCAGGTGTTTTCGGTTCTTTTGGTTGGAGTGGGGAAGCCGTTGATTTAATCGAAAGTAAACTCAAAGATGCAGGTTACAGATTTGGTTTTGACCCTATCCGCGTTAAATTCAAACCCAATGAAGTCACTTTACAAACCTGTGAAGAAGCAGGAACAGATTTTGCTCAAGCTTTAAAACGCGCTGCCAAGAAAACTGTCGTTGCTAGACAACCTGCGAGTAATGTTGAACAAGCAGTGGGTAGGATAGTTGGTTCTTTGTGTGTTGTCACCGCTACCCAAGGAGATGTGAAAACAGGAATGTTAGCATCTTGGGTAACTCAAGCTAGTTTTAATCCTCCTGGTTTAACCATTGCGGTAGCTAAGGATAGAGCGATGGAAAATTTAACCCACACTGATAATAATTTTGTCGTTAATATCTTAGCTGAAGGTCGGGAAATACGTAAGCACTTTATGAAGGTTTACGCCCCTGGACAGGATAGATTTGCTGGTTTAGATACCACAGAAGCTAATAATGGCGGTGTGATTTTAAATGGTGCTTTATCTTACTTAGAATGTACAGTGCAAAACCGGATGGAAGTAGGTGATCATTGGTTGGTTTATGCCACTGTGGATGATGGTCAGGTGTTAAATCAAGATGGTGTAACTGCTGTGCATCATCGTAAATCGGCGAGTTATTATTAATATCAACGCCATTACAAAAATATAACGTAGCGATCGCAATTCTAAATTTTATCATCTACAGGCGATCGCATCCCTCCCCCCAAATATCGCATTTTTGGAGATTAGACAAAGATGATGTAAATACGATATGCAAAAAATAAAATGATTAAACCGTGTATAATCCCTCGTTCCCAGACTCCGGCTGGGAATGCCTACCAGGAGGCTCTGCCTCCAAACCCAGAATACAAGCCACTTTACCCGATTTTGTCGTGGTAGTTGAGTCAGAGCTTCATCAACTGCATTCCTAGTCAGAGACTAGGAACGAGGAAAGGGCAAAGAGAAAAATATTTTATTATATAAACAGTTGACAAATATAATATACTATTGCTATATTGTGTTTACATAATAAAATAAAAAAAGGGCAGAATGCTGGTGATAGCAGTCCACCCATGTTTTTATTTAGCACGCAAATAGCGAAGTTAGTGCAAGTAACTTGATTTTCGTGCTGTTTGTTAGTTATCTACTTGAACTTTTCAACGATAGCCAAAACCGTTGTAGTTAAGGAATCTGCCTTTTGAAAAATAAAGGCAACAACAAGCAAGGCTAGTATAACTAGCAACATTTTCAGTATCACAATTTTCTCCTTGTGAATATAAGTTAAAGTGAATATATATTGCAAAATTATATCAGCGTCCTGGTAAACATCAGGTCGTGATTTTTTGCTGAGTATTCATTTGTTAGTGTAGCATATCAAATGTAAAAAATATCAATTTTTTTGCCAGCACCATTAGTACAGCGTGTTAAGAACTACAAAATTACCAAAGTGTGTAAATCTAGTTCTCAAGTAATAAAATTAGCACTGGATTTATTGCAATATCAAGAATTAGAACAAGCATTATAGTGAAATTGACATTTCTTTTTTACAGCCGTTATGTATCAAACAGACCCACCGCGTTCTGCTCAGGAATTCCTACCGACAATGTATGATTTACCTAGCGAAGATCCAGAAGAACCCGGTTTGCCAGACGAATTTCATCTTTTACAACCGCAGTTATTACGGGAAACTTTTTGTCCGTCAAACTTCCCAGAAAATCAGGTATTTATCGCCACAGACCTAAATCTTTACTACGATGTTCATCATCCATTATGGTATAAACGCCCTGACTGGTTTGCTGTCGTTGATGTCCCCAGGTTGTATGCACAAAAAGAACTGCGGCTGAGTTATGTAGTTTGGCAAGAAGGCGTTAATCCTTTTGTAGTGGTAGAATTTACTTCACCAGGAACAGAAAAAGAAGATTTAGGGAGAACCTTACGAGATGCTAGTCAACCTCCAACTAAGTGGGAAGTTTACGAACGAGTTTTAAGAGTACCCTATTATATAGTTTTTGATCGTTACACTGACCAGTTAAGAGCATTTCAATTACAGGGAAGTAGTTATGCTGAATTGGAAATCAATCAACTGCGTGTATGGCTAAATGATATTGAATTAGGTTTGGGACTGTGGCAAGGTGTCTATGAAGGCATTGAACGGCAGTGGTTACGCTGGTATGATGCTTCGGATAACTGGGTTCTCACACCGGCAGAACGGGAAAGAAAACAAGGGGAGCGAGAAAGAAGACGTGCAGAAAGATTAGCAGCACAATTACGCGCTCTTGGTGTTGAACCTGATTTTGGTGACGATGAAGAGGGTTAAATGGCTGACATAGAAAATGGTTTACGTTTAGGTTGGTTAATTAACCCCGAAGATAAAAAAACAGAAATTTACCGAATTGGAAAACCTGTAGAAATAGTCCAACTTCCTGCAATTCTTTCTGGAGAAAATGTTTTACCAGAATTTGAATTACAACTGTAAATCAAAAGCTAAAATAACAACCAAAAAAGAAACCCATCCCGGATTCGGAATAGGCTACTTGTATTTTTTATGGTTTAATTATTTGTGGAAAACTTAGTAGCGACCACGACGACCACCACCACCACCACCACCACGATCTTCCTTTGGCTTCGCTTTATTCACTTTTAAGCCACGTCCCATCCATTCAGCACCATCTAGTGCTTCAATAGCGGCAGTCTCTTCTTCTTCCGAACTCATTTCTACAAAGGCAAAACCGCGTACACGGCCTGTTTCCCGGTCAGTAGGAATTTGAACCCGTTTTACAGAACCATATTCTGCAAATACCTGAGTCAAATCTTCGGGTGTAACTTCGTAAGAAAGATTACCTACATAAACTGACATAAAATGTCTCCAAAATCACAAGTTTGTAGAGATTTAGATTTCGGAGAGCAGTCTGTAAATACCACAAGTAAAAAGCCTGTCAATACTAACAACAAAACGCTAATCGCCGAATTAATTCTCTCCTTAATAATGACACATAAATTAATTTTTTGGAGCGAGACTTGACAAAATTTTCAGAAATTCCTGAAAAAGTTGGTCATTCATCGGGGTTTTCATTCAGGTTGGTAGCTCAAACAGCTAACTAATACCTATTACATTTATTCCTGCTAACATGATTGACAGTACCAACCCAAAACAAATCATTTTGTCTAGATGCGCTTTTCTAGGTATTGCCCAATCATTAGCTGCTCACCAGCACGAGAAATAATAGTTTGTCTGGTGCGGTATTTATCGCCGATGAGTTTTATTTCTTCTTCAAAGAGTGAATTATGATACTCAGTTCGTAAACAAAGCGTATTCAAGTTAGGGAAGTAGTATTGAGCAGTCACTGGTTTAGTAGTTGCAAAGCCACGATCACGATATAAAGTATTACCTTCTGCTCCAAATACAGTGATACCTGCTGATTCCTGCTGAGTTTTGTTCAAATCAATGCTTTGCCAACTTACTTTAGCCCCACAGATTAAGCTATTTAAATCAGTTAAATTATGTAACTGCGCTAGTTGTCGCAGTTCATCATCCCCCTGTGGCAAAAACTGGACAGTGATCATACTTACCATTTCCTTTGTTTCTCCTTGGGGCAAACTATAATAACGTCTTTCAGAACGCCATTGACCTACAGATGCTTGGAAAAACTCAGAAATCTGCTGTTCATCAGCGGTTTGGGCAATTTTGAGTAGTGATGTCACTTGTTACCTCACCTGACAATTAATATCTTGCTTTTTTGTAGCTGTAACCCCTGTTGTACTACGATTTGCAGATTCGTATATTGTATTTGGGATACAAAAGCAAGATTTATTTAATATTCTTAATATATACGCAAAATTATTTTTGCATTTGTTCATGACCAGGAAACAGTTCCTGATTCAAACTTGTACTTTCTTGGGTAGCAGCAATTGTAGTTAGTAAAATACCCAGACCAATTCCTAAAGCAAATAGAGGACGTTTAAGAAGAACTAAGTCTCTAACTATTCTGGCTAAAGGTCTACTTTGACGACGTAGTGCTGAAGAAATCATCATAGTCTTCCAAGTAAATGGATCTCTGACGTAGTGACCGCTTTGGGAAACTACGAGTTTTTCCTGACAATACGGACAAGTAAATAAACCGATGTAGGTCTTAACAGGCTTTGTTCTGCTATTTCTTTGGCAGATTGGACAGCTAACATAATTATTATCAAATGTGTGTATATTCATCTATAACATCCGTTTAGTCCATTTAATTGCTCTATCAATATAACTATATTCACTAACTACACTAAGGTGCAGCTTTTAGTAGAGAAGGTTTGTGTAGGCATTAACCTCTGTTTACTATTTACCTATTCTCTGCCACCTAACTGGCAAATCATGCTACAAAATTTAAGAGTAGGAAGAGTAAGAATTGATTTTTGTGTCCATAACTCTATTATTCCACCAGATAGGTTCATAGTTATAACTAACAACGTGGCCTAATTAATAATTCTCTCTTATTGTTACCCTCTGTGATCACCATAATTTGCATTACTTGTTTAGTTTTACCAAAACTTTATCAATCAAGTTGATTCAGTATAGTTGCCTGGTTACTAAATCATGTTTCACAATAATAATTACCCAATAAAAAATTAAATTTTCTCTTACATTTACCCCGTCTCTCCATGACTCTATTGCCTCCTACTCAACTGAAGAAGGTGACGGAAAGACCTGCTCTTCCCATACCTTCGACTCCTCTAACTTATCTGATCAATCGTTTTCAACCATCACCGGAAACCATAGTGCTGTTTTTAGCCATCTTAATCGGTGGTAGTACGGGCATGGGTGTAGTCACATTTCACTATTTAATTCACCTCATTCATGTTCTGTTGTTAGAAAATTTCATGGGACTGATAGGAGTCTGGGGTGCTTGGACTTTAGCCTGTGTCCCCATTCTGGGGGGAATTGTTGTGGGTTTAATGCGTTGGCGCACACACGATTTTGGGCCTGGGCTTTCATCTTTAATTGCTGTTTCCCAAGGTCGAGAAGTTAAACAACAATTAAGACCTGTGACTAAAATGATTGCAGCTGCTGTTTCTTTAGGTAGTGGTGCATCCTTGGGTCCAGAGGGTCCTAGTGTGGAAATTGGTACTAATTTTGGGGTTTTGTTGTCGGATGTACTGCAAGTTTCCCAAGAAAGACAGCGGTTACTTTTGGGTGCTGGTGCTGCGGCTGGTTTAGCGGCTGGGTTTAATGCTCCCATTGCTGGGGTGTTTTTTGCTCTGGAGGTAGTTTTAGGTGCTACTTCCTTTGCCACTTCTGCTGTGAGTGTTGTATTACTTGCTGCGGTTGTCGCTGCTTTAATTGCCCAAATTGGTTTGGGTTCTCAACCTGCTTTTGCTTTACCTGCTTATCAAGTCCGTAGTCTGTGGGAACTACCTCTTTATGTGGGCTTGGGTTTGGGTGCAAGTTTAGTTGCTCTAGTTTATAAACAGGCGATTCAGTTAGCTAAAGATTTTTTTGCTGGTAAGTTGCAAAATTTTGAATTTTTGGGCAAGATTCCTAAACCTGTTCAACCGGTTGTTGGTGGTGCTGTGGTTGGTTTGGTGGCTTTGCAATACCCACAAATTTTGGGTATTGGTTATGGAACTGTACAAGGAATGTTGCAAGATCAGGAGTTTTCTTTAAATCTATTAATTATACTCATGGTCTTGAAAGTCGTGATGACTGCCGTTAGTTCTGCTAATGGTTTTGTTGGTGGTTTGTTTGCCCCAGCGATGTTTTTAGGTGCTTCTTTTGGATCTGCCTATGCTAAATTTTTGGCTTTGATAGTGCCAGCAATTGCTGAATATATGGCTGCTCCTCCTGCCTATGCCATGGTGGGTATGGCTGCGGTTTTAGCAGGGAGTGTGAGAGCGCCTTTAACGGCTATTATCATGTTGTTTGAATTAACCCGTGATTATCGAATTGTTTTACCTTTGATGGCAGCGGTGGGTTTAACTGTATGGTTAGTGGAGCGAATTAAACCAACTGCTAATTCCAATTCTAATTTGCAACAGATTGGTCTTTCTGATTTAAAAGATGAACAGGTAGAAATTGTACAGCATATGTATGTGGCGGATGCAATGCACTCCTATCCTCAAAAAATGCCGATGAATTTGGGGGTTTTGGAAGCAGCAATGGAAATGATCCGCGATCGCATCCACACTGCTTTAATTGTTGATGACAATGATCTTCTAGTCGGAATTCTGTCTCTTGATGATATTAACCGGACTCTTTCTGTTTGGGAAAATTATCAAAATTACCCTGCTGAAATCAAGGTTAATTTATCTAGTCAAACAGTTTTTGATATCTGTACCACTGATCTTCTCTATGCTTGGCAAGATGAACCTTTATCTGAAGCTTTAGATCGGATGACATTACGTGGTTTACACCAGTTACCTGTGGTAGCTAGAGATAATCCTGACTGTATTTTAGGTTTACTAGAAAAAGATAAAATTGCGTTGACCTGTAATTTAGCTGCTACCCGTGAGGCCTTACAGTATTATTTACCTGCTTTGCCTACGACAGATATTGTCATCGGTCATTAGACAAGGATTCAGAACCAAGAACACAACAGAGATTGAGTGTCATGGTTAAATATTTTCAAGGAAATATTAGCTCTATTTCATGACATCACTCAATAACTTTGCTGGTTTTTGATGCCTTGAACTCCTAAATTTCACTCCTAAATTTCTAAGTTATTGGCTATCTGTGAGCAACTATTGGTCAGTTATTAAACTTAACAACTGATATTACGGGTTTAGCATTGCTAAACCCCCATAAATGATCACTGGCAAATAATCTGTAGTTAGGCTGTTTCTTCTACTTCAGCACCATCTTCTTTGTCTTCAGGATCTACTTGGCGTAGTCGAATGTGCTTTTTCCCTAAAGAGATTTCAAATTCATCTCCAGGTTTAAGATTCATCTGTTTTGTATAAGCTGAACCTATGAGTAAGTTATTATTCGACTGGACACTAATTCTATAGCTGGCACTACGTCCACCACGACCGTTGGCACTAGGTGAACTGTCCAACTCAATGCCTTCAGCATCAATTAGGGCATTTAAGAATTTCATCATATTGACGCGCTCTACACCATTTTTGGTAGTAGTATAGTAGCCGCACTGTTTAGCTTTATCTTCCTTACTTTCGTTCTCTAGCTCCTTAACTTTACTGAGTAGTTCATCACCGACAAGGGGTTTAATTTTGTTCTGTTTAGCCATCAACTTAGGTCGAAATTAAATGTTTGAAGTGGTTGAATCGAATTCATTTTAACTGATACTGAGCTAACAGGAAAGAATTCCTTTATTTTTTATCTCAGCATAGCTAAGTATATTACACTTATAGGAAAAATTGTTGCACAATTATCAATCTTGTCAAGTTTTTTTCTCAAAAAAATTCAGGTCATGCTGATATATATATATATAGTTTGTGGATTACTGGTAAACTGTATTTTGTTTAAGTTTTTTAAAGTCCCGTCAAAATTTGGTTGACTGACCAAGGATGATTCTCAAATCATTAGTCATTAAATTTTTACTATTGCCTATTCCTTATTCCCTCTCTTTCTATTCGCTGATCTATGAAACTAACAACCAGAGGACACTATAGTGTAAAGGCATTGCTAGATTTGAGTTTACAACCAAAATATGTACCTGCATCTGTCAGAGCGATCGCCAAGCGCCAAGATATTCCCGCACCTTATTTAGAGAAGTTACTGATGGAAATGCGTCGTGCTGGTTTAGTTAACTCAATTCGTGGTAGTGTAGGCGGCTATCAATTAGCAAAAAAGCCAGAACAAATTTCTATTGGGCAAATTTTAGAGGCTGTGGGCGAAAATTTAACTAATATACCTCTGAATAGTCAACCACCTACACAAGCAGAAGATTGGGTGACATTTACCCTCTGGCAAAGACTTAACCAAAAATTGAAGGAAGCTTTGTACAGTATTACTTTAGCTGATCTTTATTATGATGCCAGAAGTTGGCAAGCATCTTTAGGAGAAGAAGCAAGTTTTGTAGTTTAGTCATTTTTGAGATGACAGGTGAAAGGTTACAGTTTGTTGACTGTTTTATGAATGAAGTAAGCATTCAGTCGTCAGCAGTCAGCTAATAACCAGAAGTAGAAAAACTGAAGATGAGGTGCAAATTTATCATCAAAATTCAGAATTCATGATTTATTAGTCAGAATATCTGATCAAACTGTACATGATTGGATGGTAATTTGTGATATTGGTTTCACAAAGCTAACCGCTGTTAGCTCAATACTGACCTAATGACTGATCACTAATAACTAATGACTAATGACATCTATATACTAATTATTGCTGCTTTATTAGATTATCTAATTGGTGATCCTTGGGGTTGGCCGCATCCAGTACAAGTGATGGGGTTAACAATTTCTGGTTTCAGCAATTTTGTTTTCAAATATGCTCAGAATCCTCAAGTACAGCGCTTTGCTGGAATTGTACTAGCTATTATTTTGATAGTAGGCAGTGGTTTATCTGGCTGGTTAATGGTTCAAATTGCTAGATGGTTACATCCATTGTTAGGAATTGTGGTAGAAAGTATTCTTCTAGCTAGTTGCTTTGCTCTTCATAGTTTACGCAAAGCTGCTGTGGATGTTATTCAACCTTTAACCATGGGAAAATTAGACTCAGCACGGCAGATTTTAAGTAATTATGTGGGTAGGGATACAGAAAATCTGTCAGAAGCGGATATTTTGCGCGCGGTTCTAGAAACGGTGACAGAAAATGCTACTGATGGGGTAATAGCTCCTTTGTTTTATGCAATTGTTGGTGGTGTCATCCCATTTGTGGGATTAGTTCCTTTCGCTTTAGCATATAAAGCCAGTAGTACCTTGGATTCTATGGTTGGTTATCGGTCAGCACCTTATACTGATATTGGTTGGTTTAGTGCTAAGTTAGAAGACTTTTTAACCTGGTTTCCCTGTCGCTTGACTGTGATAACTTTGGCAATTTCATCATTAAAACCTTTATATGTTTGGCGTATTTGTTGCCGAGATGCGGTAAAAGATCCTAGTCCTAATTCTGGTTGGAGTGAATGCGCTTATGCTGCAACTTTGGGTGTGCAGGTGGGAGGAATAAATTTTTATGGTGGAGTAGCAAAACATAAACCGCTGCTAGGAGATGCGATTAATCCTATTACCTCAGATTCGATTGATAAAGCTTTGCAATTAACTCGATATTCTTTTCTATTATGGTTAGTCTTAGGCATATTATTGATTCATAATTCATAACTCAAGTCAGAATTCAGAATTAATTATTCTCCAGTCATCAAACATTATGTCTACTAAAGTCGTTGAAATTCTCTCAGCGGAAGAAATACGTCGTACTCTAACCCGTGTTGCTTCCCAAATTATTGAAAAAACACGGGATTTATCACAGTTGGTACTTTTAGGGATTTATACCAGAGGCGTGCCATTAGCTAATTTGTTAGCACGTCAAATAGAAATTTTAGAAGGCATTGATGTGGCTGTGGGTGCTTTAGATATTACTTTTTACCGTGATGATTTGGATAAGATTGGTTTAAGAACT